>CAKZYH010000535.1 GCA_937884725.1 uncultured Paracoccaceae bacterium | reverse complement strand
CGCATTAAGGTACCCGCAGATCGCCCGCGTCTCCAGAACGCGAAACCCATCCACATCCACCACCGGCACCTTGCCAAACGGATGCCGCTGCAGGTGCTCCACCGTCCGCGGCTCACCCTGCAAGACGTTGATCGGCACCTGCTCGTAGTCGGTGACTCCCTTATCGTGCAGCACCATCCGCACGGTCCGCACGTAGGTGGAGCCGGAAAAGCCCCAGAGCGTAATCCTAGCCATCGTCGCCTCCCCAGCTCACGCTGCTAGTACGTCGCCCGCCCGCCAGACAGGTCGAACACAGCGCCGGTGGTGAAGGAGTTTTCGGCCGACGCGATGAACATGATCATGCTCGCAATCTCCTCCACGGTGACAAACCGGCCCCGCGGGATCTTGCTGCGCATGTACTCGATGAACTCTTCGGTGACCTGCTCCAAGATCCGCGTCTGCGCCGTCGCAGGCGTCACGGTGTTGACCGCAATATTGTACGCCGCGAGTTCCTTGCCGAGCGACTTGGTAAGCCCAATCACCGCCGCCTTAGACGCAGAGTAGGCCGACGCATTGGGGTTCCCCTCTTTGCCGGCAATGGACGCAATGTTGACGATCCGCCCATAGTTCGCGGCGACCATCCCAGGCACCACCGCCTTGCAGCAGTGGAAGGTCCCGTCGGTGTTGATCGCCTGAACCCTGCGCCATGCATCGACAGGATAGCCGACAACATCGTGCGTCGGTCCGGCAATCCCCGCGCTATTCACCAAAACGCTCACGGCACCAAACGCGTCGTTGGTGGCAGCGAGCGCGGAGGTGACGCTGTCAAAATCGCTGACATCGGTGGCAAACAAACGGCAGCGGTCAGGTGCAAACTGCGCAACACGCTGTTCGGGGCTCGCGATGTCCATGTCCCACACGGCGACCTTGCCGCCGCTTTCAATGATGCGCTGCGCCACCGCCGCGCCAATCCCATTGGCGCCGCCAGTGACCACCGCCACCTGGCCCTCATAGTCGTACTTGTTCACGGACAAACCTCCCCGCTTCGTATTCTTGTCGCAGCGCTTCTAACACGCGACCAGCGGCTGTCGCCCCCAATGGGTGCGGATCTGGACCGCGCGACCTCACGGGTTGCGCGCTCCTGCCCAGCCGGACAAGCTGCAGCAATGACAGCACATCAGACGCCCCAAAACCTTGCCATCGACGCCGACCGCTTTTGGGACACCGTCATGGCATCGGCCGCCTACGGCCCCGGCGTCGCCGGCGGCTTGTCGCGCCTCGCCCTCTCAGCCGCCGACGGTGAGGTCCGCAACTACTTCGCCAAGCTGTGCAGCGACGCCGGCCTCACCCTCACCGTCGATCACCTGGGCAACATGTTCGCCCGATATGACGGCCAGGAGGACCTTCCGCCCGTCCTCACCGGCAGCCACCTCGATACGCAAATCGCCGGCGGCAAATACGACGGCATCGTCGGCGTCCTTGGCGCGCTCGAAGCGGTCAGAACCCTCGCCGACCGCAACATCCGCCCCCGCCGCCCCATCGTCGTCGCCAACTGGTCCAACGAGGAAGGCGCCCGCTTCGCCCCGCCTATGTCCGCCTCGTCCGTGTTTGCCGGTGTTCACGACACCGCATGGGGCCTCGCCCGCCCCGACAAGGACGGGGTCACGTTCGGCGAAGCGCTCGCGAAGATCGGCTACGCGGGCGACGCGCCGGTGGGCTTCCCGATCGATTCCTATTTTGAACTCCACATCGAGCAGGGCCCCGCCCTCGATGCTGCCGGCATCGCGGTCGGTGTCGTCACAGGCGGCGTTCACAGCCATGGCCTGCGCCTCAGCGTTCGCGGCGAGCACGCCCACGCTGGCCCCACACCGATGCTGAAGCGCAAAAACGCCCTCGTCGCCGCAGCGCGCATGATCGTCGCCCTCGACGATATAGGCTGGCGATACGCCCCCGCCGGCAAGTCCACCTCCACCCGGCTCGACGTCTCGCCAAACCTTCCGGGCATCCTGTCCAACGAAGCGATGCTCTACGCCGATATGCGCCACCCCGACAAAGCGGCCGCGGCCGCCATGCTCGCCGAGTTCGAACGCGCCGTCGCTGTGGCCGCCGACGCCTCGCGCTGCGAGATCACCATCGAAGAGCGTTGGGGCTTTGGCGGCGACATTTTTGACGCCGAGTGCGTGAACCTCGTCCGCGACACCGCAGCGCGCCTCGGCCATCCAACCATGGATCTCCTCAGCGAGGCCGGCCACGACGCCTACATGGTCGCAGGCGTTGCTCCCGCCGGCATGATCTTCTGCCCTTGCCGCGACGGCATCACCCACAACGAGGCCGAGCATTGCGACAAGGACACCACCGTCACCGCGGTGAACGTCCTCCTCCACACCCTCCTCGCCCGCGCCGACCGCTAGGCGTCGCGCGAGTACCCATCGGCTGTGATCGTCCCCGTCCAGTCGAGCGCATAGTCGCCCGTCATCACAATGCGCCCGCTGCTGACATCGATGGACAGCGGCCCGCCGGGCAAAGTCACCTCAACCGTTGCCGCGAGCCGGCCCGTAAAGTGGCCGACAGCGCCGATGGCACAGGCCGCAGTGCCACAAGCCCGCGTCGCCCCAGCACCGCGTTCCCACACCCTCGCGCGCACGCGAGCCGGATCCGCGATCTCGACAAACGAAATGTTGGCCTTCTCCGGAAACACCGGATCCACCTCAGCCAACGGTCCCACCCGCAGAAGGTCCACGGCCTCGACGTCATCCACCCAAAACACCGCATGGGGATTGCCAACGTTCGCACACGCCGCCGGCCCAAAGGCGCGCAACACAGGATCGGTCAAAAGCAGCGCCTGGGCGTCCGCCGCCGGATCGGCGAGGGGAATGCTCGCCGCATCGAAGCGCGGCACGCCCATGTCCACCGAAATGCCATGGCCGTTCCGCCAAGCCCGCATCGCGCCCCCGGCAGAGCCAATGTGAACCTCCTCGCGGCCGGTTTCCTCCAGCAACAGCGCCGCGACACAGCGCGCCGCGTTGCCACACGATTCCACCTCACCCCCATCGGAGTTGTGAATCACCATCAGCGCATCTTCGCCGCCCCTGGCGGGCGCAAGCGTGATGAACTGGTCAAACCCAATCCCGGTCTGGCGGTTCCCCAAGGCGGCAATCCGCTCCGACGACAGGTCCACCGCCGCCTTACGCCCATCGACGACGGCAAAGTCATTGCCGAGCCCATTCATTTTGCGAAACGCGATCATACCGGACGCGGGTCCGACCCAATCAGCCAAGGCGCCATCGCCACCTGGCCCGCGCGCCAGGCTTTCATCGGAAATGCCAAACACCCCTCCGTCGCGCTCAGCGCCGGACGCGCCACGTGAACGAAAATCGCCGACCCCGCACCGCGCACCCGCGGCCGCTGGTTGTGATCGGTCACCACGCAAAAATCGTATAGCGCATCATCGCGCCACAGCCGCTCGTGGGACGCAGCGATCCCGGCAGCGCACGGCAGATTATAACCCGCCGACCCCGCATCATCACACCATCCGTCACGCGGCCGAATCCGGCGCTCAGCAATGCCGTATCGTCCCGGCGCACCCCGCCTCAGCATCAAAACCGGCACCACCCGCGCCCGCGGCGTCGCCCCATCGCCCTCGCGCTTCAGCGCAGCAAGCCCCGACCGCCCGAGCGCACACCGCATCACCTTCCCCTCCCGCGATACCAGCCCCTGATGGCGCGACAGCGGGCTGGCCCGCACCAAAGAGGGCCGTCTTTTCGCACGCGACCGCCCATGGGATTTCAGGCGATGACTTGGCAAACACAATGAGTTCATGTTTCTCGCGCAGATTCGTGTTGACGGGCGCATCGTAACCTAGAGTGGACATCCCCACTCTAGGCATCCGTTGACGAAATGCGAGGACGACAGCCGTGAGCACACGCACCATACTTGTCGTGGACGATGATGAAGACCTGCGCGAAGGCTTGGTCGATCAGCTCGCCCTTTACAAAGAGTTCGAGGTCGTCACCGGGGCGACCGCCACAGAAGGCATAAAAGCCGCCCGCGATAACGACATTGCGCTCGCGATCGTCGACGTCGGGCTGCCGGATTTGGACGGCCGCGAAGCCGTCCGCCTACTGCGCTCCGAGGGCTTCAAGGCCCCAATCATCATGCTGACCGGTCACACCACCGATGCCGACGCCATCGTCGGCCTGGAAGCCGGCGCCAACGATTACGTGACCAAACCCTTCCGGTTCGCGGTCCTTCTGGCGCGCATCCGCGCCCACCTGCGTCAATTCGACCAGAGCGAAGACGCCACCTTCGTGATCGGCCACTACACGTTCAAGCCGGCCGCCAAACTCCTCCTGGAGGACAACGGCAAGCGCGTGCGGCTCACCGAGAAAGAGACCTCCATCCTCAAATACCTCTACAGGGCCAACGAACGCCCCGTGACGCGCGATGTGCTCCTCCACGAGGTCTGGGGCTACAACTCGGGCGTCACCACCCACACTTTGGAGACGCACATCTACCGGCTGCGCCAGAAAATGGAGCGCAACCCCGCCATGGCGGAGCTGTTGGTCACCGAAGGCGGCGGCTACAAACTCGTACCGAGGCCGGTGGACGAAGCGTGAGCGTTGCCCGCCGCCTCGCCGTGATGCGCAACGCGGAATTCTTAAAGCCCCTCGACGATGATGCTTTGAAGTTTCTGGCGTTCAACGCAGAGCCTGTGGCTCTGCGTCAGCGGCAGACGCTGTTTGAGGCCGGCGATGACGCCGACGGCGCCGTCCTGGTGCTCGCCGGCCAGCTTCGGCTTATCCCGGACAACCCACAGCTCGCCCCCGCCACGGCGGGGGTTGGCCAACTCATCGACGACCTCGCGTTGATCATCCCGCGTCAGCGCCAGGCAACGGCCATCGCGCAAAGCACGTGCGAGCTGTTGCTCATCTCGCGCAGCGAGATGTTGAAAGTACTCGAAGAATACCCGGACGCCGCCAACACCTTGGCTACCACAATCGCCGCGCGGGTTCATGCAATCGGCGAGGAAGCCGGCGCAGTCTCGGCCAAACTCAGCCGCTCCGCCCGCGATTCCGTCTAGCCCAGCAACGCAACCAGCAAACGCAGCGGCAGCCGGCACAGCCCCTAGTTCGGGGACACCTCAGCGCCCATCAGAGGCGATGATGGCGGCGACGAGAGCAGCACCGGCAAATGATGCAGCTCGAGCGCACGCGACAGCAACGGTCCCTGACCGCGCGTATACCCCATTGCCCTCAGCGCATCGACTTCGCACTGACTTGAAATCCCCGTCACAACCATCTCAACGCCAAGCCGCCGGCAGGCACTCGCCGCACCACGCAATAACGGCCCGGTTCGCTCCTGCCGATCCGCCTCAAGGATAACCGCCTTGGGAAATTTTATCTCGCGCACCGGGCACAAGGAGCGTTCCAGCAAGGCGACGAGCCCGAAGGCAAAATTGTTCATGCTGAGCCCGAGACCTTGCGCGATCAAACGATCAACCACCTGAGCGCCCTGAGGCAGATCGCGCTCGAACGGCAGCGTTTCGGTCAACAGCTGAAACCGGTATCGCCCGCCGATCCCACCAAAGGTGTCCAAAAGCTCCAGTAGCGCGGCCGTAAATCGCAGGTTTAGCAACTGGCGCGGGGACACCGCGACGCTTACCGACATCGCAGTTTCTTGCGCCGCCGTCATAGAACCCAGGATCTCAGCAAGCCTCTCGATGCTGGTAATGCCGATGTCCGGCGCCAGCTCAGTGTCGTCGAGCGCCGGGGCCAACGCCGTCTCGTTGTGCACAGTCTCCCCATCACGCCAGAACGGCAGCACATCAAAAGATGTCGTCGCGCCGGTGTTGAGATCGACCACAGGCATGATGAAAGGCTCAACGGCGCTGTTGGCCACTGCCGCGCGGATCCTTTGAAGCTGAGCCTCCCGGCCATCTTGCTCCGCGCCCAGGCGGGGCTGGTAAACAAGCCCGCGCACATGGGGGTCGGGCTTGGCGCTGAACATGGCAAGGTCAGCGTTACGGTAAAGTTCGGCCCCGTCCCGCGCGTCCTTGGGAAAAACTGCGGCCCCAAAGGACAGCTTCACCGGGATCGAAACCCCACGATAGCTGAAGTCGATTGTCGCCGCTTCGATCAGCCGCCCGAAGATCACGTTGATCTCCAGCTCCGTCGGCAGGTCCGTCACGATAATCGCGAACTCATCCCCGCCCAACCGGGCCAATGTGTCGCCGACGCGCGTGCACGCACCAAGCCGCGCCGCCACCAAGCGCAAGAGATCATCGCCTGCCTCGTGCCCATAGACGTCGTTGATGGACTTGAAGTTGTCCACGTCCACCAAGATGAGCCCAGCGCTCGCGCCGCTATTGCCGGCCGACATCAAAGCGCTCGCGAGCCTTTCCTGGAACAGCATGCGGTTTGGAAGATGGGTCAGCGGGTCGTGGTTGGCGGTCCACCACAGCCGCTTCTCAGCCTCTTTCTCCTGGGTGACATCCTGCATGATGCCAAACATGCGGGCCTCATCCCCTGTGCCTTCCACATGGCCCACCAGCCGCATCACGCACTCGCGACCGTCGGCCCGTTGGAACGGCAACGTAAGGCTGCATCCCGTCCCGTTTTGGATGGCGTTGGCAATGCTCTTGCGCACCAAAGCGCGCACGTCGGCCCGAAAAAAGCCAACCAAATCGTCAAGCGACAAGGCGTCATGCTGGGCATCGATGCCCGCCAGCTGATACACAATCGGGCTGCAGCTCATCGCACCGCTGGCCAGCGACGCGTCCCAGATGCCGATCCCAGCCATCTCCTCGATGTTGGACAGGACCGTTTGTGCCTTCACCCTCAGCATCGCACCCGCGGAGTGGCGCAGCGTCGCCGACACGGCGTGATGGAGCTTTTCCAGGAGCGCGGCGCTGTTCGGCTCCATGACAGCCAGGATAAGAGCGTCACCGGCACCATCTGCCGTCCCAAAGAAAGACCAACCCTCAAGGTGCAAAATGGTGGTCGGCTCGGGGTCGTTCGCCGTGCACTCCCGCACTGACGTCAAGATGTCATCGACCGGGATCGGCTGATACGCAGCCGGAAAGTGGGAAATCATCTGCAGGTGCCCGTCGCGCAGGACGATCAGCGCCGCGCCGACGCTGCCTGTCGCATCGCACGCGAGCGACGCCATCGCCTGAAGGTCGCTGAGGTCGGTCACCCTTCTACCCTGTTCCGAAGCGAGACGGATCACATTACCACGTCTTTGATGCCCTTTGCGTATGCACTAACCGCCTTGCACCGACCAGGCGCGCCCGTGAGTTGTGTTGCCGTATGGTTAAACTCCACGCGTGGTCTTAATGCGGCCCAACCTATAAGTATGTTGCGTCACTGATCGACAATGTTTCGGGATTGCGGGGTAAGCGCGTTGACGATGAACGTTTTGCAGTCGGCCATGGCGTCAATCAGACGCACCTTTTGGGCCGTCGGCGGCTTCAGCTGCGTGGTCAACATTTTGATGCTCACCGGCCCGATCTTCATGCTGCAGATTTACGACCGAGTGCTGACTAGCCGCAGCGTCCCGACGCTGATCGCGCTCGCTGGCCTTGTGGTCGCCCTGTACCTCTTTATGGGCATCGTCGACCTGGTCCGGTACCGCGTCCTCACCCGGATCGGCCACAAGTTCGACGAAGACATCGGCCGCTCAGCGTTCGTTACGCAGGTCAGCTCGCCCATTAAACTCGGGCCGACCGCCGCGAAAACCGAGCCGGTCCGCGATGTCGACCAGATCCGCTCCTATTTCGCGTCCCCCGGCATTACCGCACTGTTCGATATGCCGTGGATGCCGATCTATATCGGCATCGTGTTCCTCATCCACCCGTGGCTCGGCTATCTCGCCGTCGTGGGGGCGATCATCCTCTTCATCATCGCCGTCGGCGTCGACCGTGTCGCGCGCCCGCTGATGCGCGATACCTCGGCCCTCTCAGCCCAGCGCAACGCAATCGTGTCCTCAGGCCGGCGCAATGCCGAAGTGCTCCATGGCATGGGTATGATGGGCTCCATCGGCTCGGTTTGGGACGGGGTCAACGAGCGTTTCTTGACCGCCAATGCAAAAGCCGCCGACGCGGTGGGCCTATCCTCGGTCCTGTCCAAAACCTTCCGGCTCTTCCTACAGTCCGCGGTGCTTGCCCTCGGCGCCTACCTCGCGATCCAGGAAGTCATCAGCCCAGGCGCGATGATTGCGGCGTCCATCATCATGGCCCGCGGCCTCCAGCCCGTGGAAATGGCGGTCCAGAACTGGCGCCAAATGCTGGGGGCGCAGCAGGCCTACAAGCGGCTCAAGCAAACCTTCAACGCGCCGACCTCCGAAGAGGCGCTCAACCTGCCGTCCCCAAGCCAAGGTCTCCAGGTCGAAAACATCACTGTCGTCCCGCCCGGCTCACGCACGCCAACGCTGATCGACATACGCTTTCAGCTCGCCGCCGGCACCGCGCTCGGCATCATCGGCCAGTCGGGCTGCGGCAAGTCCACGCTCGCCCGCGCGCTGGTGGGCGTCTGGCCGCCACTGCGCGGCGTCGTATCGCTCGACCACGCCCCGCTCCATCAATGGGACCCCGACAAGCTTGGCCAGCACATCGGCTATCTGCCCCAGGACGTGGAGCTGTTTGAGGGCACCATCGCGGAAAACATCGCGCGCTTCCGGGCCGGTGCGAAGGACGAGGACGTTATCGCAGCCGCCAAAACCGCAGGCTGCCACGAACTCATCCTCAGCTTCAAAGAAGGCTACGGCACCCAGCTCGGCGACCAGGGCGCGCGCCTCTCTGCCGGCCAGCGTCAGCGAATCGCGCTCGCCCGCGCTCTGTTCGGCGACCCCTTCCTCATCGTGCTCGACGAGCCCAACTCCAACCTCGACGGCTACGGCGACAGCGCGCTCAACAAGGCCATTTCCAGCACCAAGGCCCGGGGCGCCATCGTCATCGTCGTAGCCCACCGCCCCTCGGCGCTTTCGGCCACCGATAAGCTCGCCCTCATCGACAACGGCCGTCTTGCCGACTTTGGCGATCGCGATGAAGTCCTCAAGAAGGTCATGCGGCGCGAAAAGGTGGACAATATCCGCCCCGCCCAGCTGCCCCAACCGGCCGATGCCGGCACGCCCCCCGCCACCACTGCCAATCCAGCGGAGTAAGCGTTGATGGCCCTCTCCACATCGCCCCCACCCGATCCGGCCCCCAAATCGACACCGCGGTTTTCCGCCTCCATCCGCCGCTACACAAAGATCGGCAGCCTCGCCTGCGTGATCCTCATCTTCGGCGTCGGCGGCTGGGCGGCCACAGCGCAGCTCGCCTCAGCGGTCATTTCATCGGGCGTCGTCGTCGTCGCATCCAACGTGCGGCAAGTGCAGCACGCCGACGGGGGCATCGTCGGCAAAATCAATATCACCGACGGACAGCACGTGGATGAGGGCGACCTCCTCATTCAGCTCGATGAAACCCTTGTTGCCGCAAACCGTGCCCTGCTCGACGGCCAAATCATTGCGCTCGAAGCCCGCCTCGCCCGCCTGGAAGCGGAGCGCACCGACGCCGACACCCTCCCCGTCCCGGACGAACTCAGCAAGCGCATGGACGACCCGCTCGTGAAGCAGGCCATGGCCTCCGAAACGAGCATGTTTCAGGCGCGCAACGTCACCATCGATGGGCAGGTGGACCGGCTGAACGAGCGCACCGGTCAGCTCGAGCAGCAGATCGTGGGACTTGAAGCCCAACACAAAGCGAAAATGGGCGAGATCGAGCTCATCGACGAAGAACTCGAAGTCATCGAAGACCTCTTCGCCAAGGGCAACACAACCCGCGACCGCGTCGTCAATCTGCGCCGAACGAAAATGCGGCTCGACGGCGAGGCAGGCGATCTCCTCTCACGCATCGCCGTCGCCAAGGGCCGCATTACCGAGACCGAGCTTGAGGTGCTGTCGCTCACCACAGACCGCCGCGAAAACACCTTCAAAGAGATCACGGAGATCAAACCCGAACTCGCCAACCTCAAAGAACGCCGCGTCGCGGCAGACTTCCAGCTCGACCGCATGGACATCCGCGCCCCCGCCAGCGGCCGGGTGTTCGAGCTGACCGCCTTCACCGAGGGCGGCGTCATCCAGCCGGCCGAAACGATCATGCAAATCGTCCCGGCCGCCGACCGGCTCCTCATCGAAAGCCAGGTGCTGCCCACCGACGTCGACCAGGTCGCCATCGGCCAGGAGGCCGTCGTCGTACTCTCAGCCTTCGACTATAAATCGACGCCCCAGCTGCACGGCGAGGTGACATTCGTGTCCGCCGAAGCAAGCCGTGACGAACAAACCGGCTTCACCTACTACAGCGTGCGCGTGCGCCTGAACGACGGCGAGCTCGACCGGCTGGACGATAACCTGGTGCTCCTGCCAGGCATGCCTGCCGAGGTGTTCATCTCCACCGGCGGCCAAACAGTCGTGTCCTACCTCATGCGCCCGCTCACCGAACAATTCCGCCGCGCCTGGCGCGAGACTTGAGGCAAGCAGCGGGACACTGCTGCGACCGTGGTGCAGGAGCGAGAGCGTGGAACAGATGGCCCGTCGCACCACGTGATGGGCAATGAGACAGACGACTAGCGCCCCCGACAGTGTCGCAACGCCAGGCGGCGCCGTGGCCGACGCCGCAGGGAGAGCGCCAGAAAGCCCCTTCGCACCGGGCCTCACCAAGTCCGACGTCCGGCGCATTCTGACCGGCGTGATGCTCGCCCTTTTCCTGGCAGCGCTCGATCAAACCATCGTCGTCACCGCCCTCCCCACCATCGCCGCAGAGCTTGGCGGTGGCGGCCTCTCCTGGATCGTGACGGCCTACATCTTGTCGGCCACCACCACAGCGCTCCTCTACGGCCGCTTCAGCGACACCCATGGCCGCCGCCCGGCGCTGCTTCTGGGCGTCGCCCTCTTCACGCTCGGCTCCGTCGCCTGCGCGCTCGCCCAAACCATGCCCCAGCTTATCGCCGCCCGGGCGCTCCAGGGCGTCGGCGCGGGCGCGCTCGTCGCGATCCCCATGACGGTGATGGGCGACATGATTTCCCCCCGCGCCAGGGGCAAATATCAAGGCTACGTCGCCACCGTCTACGCGACATCCTCGCTCGCCGGCCCGGCGCTGGGCGGCGTCATCGCCGACTTCCTGCACTGGTCGGTCATCTTCTGGATCAACGTCCCGCTCGCGGCGCTCGCCCTCTTCATCGCTGTCCCACTGATGGGAAAGCTGCCGCGAAACCAACGAAACAGCCCGCTCGATCTCCCCGGCGCAGCGCTCGTCTGCATCACCACAGCATCCTTCCTGCTGATGCTCAGCTGGAGCGGCCCCGAGTACGGCTGGCTCTCACCGGCAAGCTTTGCCCTCCTCGCGCTCAGCATCGGCAGCGGCGCGCTCGCACGCCGACACTTCTTCCGCGCCAGCGACCCGCTCATTCCCATGACTGTCCTGCAAAGCTCAGTGGTCAGCAACGCCATTTTGTCGAGCTTCTTCGGCTTCGGCGCCTTCATTGGCCTTTGCGTCATGGCCCCGCTCTATTTCGAGCTTGCCCGCGGTTACTCGCCGACCGCGTCCGGCATCGCCGTCATCCCGCTCATGGTCTCCACCGTCGTCGGCGCCATGCTCGCCGGCCAAGCCATGGGCC
This sequence comes from uncultured Paracoccaceae bacterium, assembly GCA_937884725.1. Classification (GTDB taxonomy): domain Bacteria; phylum Pseudomonadota; class Alphaproteobacteria; order Rhizobiales; family Amorphaceae; genus Acuticoccus. Next base: position 39,819 of record CAKZYH010000535.1, on the reverse strand, counting down.
GCATCCGGCACTACAAGCGTCCGCCCATGTTCGGCCTCGCGCTCGCCATCGCCATGTGCGCCTTCCTGGCCGCCGCCTTCCCGCTGCTCCCCGACCTTGTCTTCTCGCTGTTCCTCGGCGCCATCAGCTTCGGCATCGGCACCACGCTCCCCGTGATCACCGTCGCGGTCCAAAACGCAGTCCCGTCGCACGAAATGGGCGTCGCCACCGCCTCCACCTCATTCTTCCGCCAGCTGGGCGCGGCCCTCATGGTCGCCCTCTTTGGCGCACTCACCGTCGGCTCGGTGGAGCTTGGCGTCGTCGCCCAAGACCTCGACGGCATCTTATCAGGCTACCGCATGGTGTTCGCCGCCGCCGCCCTATCGGCCGCCATCAGCCTGTTCTTTTTCTCGCGCATGGAGGAGTTGCCCTTGCGCACGGCGTCCAAGTGACGCCCACACCTTAAGTGTCTAAGTGACGCCCAAACCCACATAACCATCAGCGCTGGCGGCCAAGCCGGCATCTTAAAGAAACAATGCGCGGAGGAACGCCATGGCCCTCGGAACAGCCCATAAGTCGGCCCCCACCCAGCTTCACATCGCAGGTGCATGGCGCGATGCGTCCGACGGCAGCACCTTTGATGTCCTGAACCCCGCCGACGAAACTGTCCTCGCCACCGTCGCCTCCGGCACGGTCGAGGATGCCAACGCCGCAGTGGACGCCGCCGCCAACGCGTTCGAGGAGTGGCGCAACCGCCCCCCGCGCGAGCGCGGCGAGGTCCTGCGCACGGCCTACGAAATGATGAAAGGCAAGCTCGCCCGCTTCGCCGAACTGATCGAGCTTGAAAACGGCAAGGCCCTGCCGGACGCCAAAGGCGAAGCCGCCTACGCCGCAGAGTTTTTCCGCTGGTACGCCGAAGAGGCTGTCCGCTCCGAAGGCCACCTCGGGATCGCCCCCGCCAGCGGCGCGCGCACGCTAGTTCATCAAAAGCCCGCCGGCGTCGCGGTCCTCGTCACGCCCTGGAATTTCCCGGCCGCCATGGGGACGCGCAAAATCGCACCCGCCCTCGCCGCCGGCTGCACGATGGTCGTCAAACCCGCCTCCGAAACGCCGCTCACCATGCTGGAGCTTGTCCCCATCCTGGAAGCGGCAGGCGTCCCCGCCGGCGCGGTCAACATGCTGCCGAGCCGCTCCTCCGGCGCCGTCGTCGCCGCCATGATGGCCGACCCGCGCGTGCGCATCATCTCCTTCACCGGCTCCACCGAGGTGGGCCGCAAGCTCTTGCGCACCGCCGCCGACACCATCCTGAAACCCGCCATGGAGCTTGGCGGTAACGCCCCCTTCATCGTCTTCGATGACGCCGACCTCGACGCTGCAGCCGACGGCCTCATGGTCGCCAAAATGCGCAACGGCGGCGAAGCCTGCACCGCCGCCAACCGCATCTACGTCCACAAGGACGTTGAAGCCCCGTTCGTGGAAAAATTCACCCAGCGCATGGCCGCGCTCAACATGGGCCCCGGCCTCGACGACGGCGTCACCCTCGGCCCGCTGGTCAACGCCGAAACCCGCGACAAGGTCCACGCCTTCGTGGTCGACGCCATGGAAAAGGGCGCCACGGTGCGCCTCGGCGGCCAACGCCCTAACCAGCCGGGCTTCTTTTACCCTGCCACCGTGCTCACTGATGTGCCTGACAACGCCGATCTCCTGCACGACGAGATTTTCGGCCCCGTCGCCGCGATCCAGACCTTCTCGGACGATGCTGAAATCATCGCCCGCGCCAACGACACCGAATACGGCCTGGTCGCGTACCTTTACACCGAAGACCTCAAGCGCGGCCTCGCCGTCTCCGAGGAACTCGATTTCGGCATGGTCGGCCTCAACCGCGGTCTCGTCTCCGACCCGGCAGCCCCGTTCGGCGGCACCAAACAGTCAGGCCTTGGCCGCGAGGGCGGCAAGGAAGGCCTCCTGGAATTCCAAGAAACCCAATACATCTCGACCGTCTGGTAACAGCACCCGCTCCAAGTGGTCGGCGCGCAAATTCGCCGCCGCCCATTCGCAACCGCGCGAAAAACTCCCACCTATTGTGTGGTTATGAGGATCATGTGCGGGCGCCGACCATCGCGCCGCCCGCCAGCACAAGGAGTGCACCATGGGCCCCTTCCCCCACGATGCCCCCGCCACCGGCATCACCGCGGACAACCCCGCCGGCACCGACGGCTTCGAGTTCGTCGAGTTTTCCGGCCCCGATCCGGACGCCATCCGCGCCCAGTTCCAAAAGATGGGCTACGCGCGCGTCGCGACTCACAAAACCAAAGCCGCCGAGCTTTGGCAGCAAGGCGACATCTCCTACCTCCTCACCACCGAGCCCGGCAGCCACGCGACGAAGTTCGCTGAGGAGCACGGCCCCTGCGCCCCGTCCATGGCCTGGCGCACCGCCGACGCACATCACGCCCTCGCCCATGCCCTCAAAAACGGCGCCGAAGAGGTGACCGAGGGCAAGACCATGGACTGGCCCGCCATCCGCGGCATCGGCGGCTCGCTCCTCTACTTCGTGGACGGCCACCGCGACCACTCCGTCTACAACGACGAGTTCGACTGGCTCACCACAGCCCACCCCTCGGGCGTCGGCTTTTATTATCTCGACCACCTCACCCACAACGTTCACCGCGGCAACATGGACGTGTGGTTCGATTTTTACGGCCGCCTGTTCAACTTCCGCGAAATTCGCTTCTTCGACATCCAGGGCAGACACACCGGTCTCTACTCTCGCGCGCTTACCAGCCCGTGCGGCCGCATTCGCATCCCCATCAATGAGGACCGCGGCGAGACCGGCCAGATCGTCGAGTACCTGAAACGCTACAACGGCGAAGGGATCCAACACATCGCGGTCGGCGCCCACGACATCTACCAAAGCGTCGACGCCATCGCCGAGCGCGGCCTCAAATTCATGCCCCCGCCCCCGCCGACCTACTATCCCATGTCGAAAGAGCGCGTCGCCGGCCACGAAGAACCCATCGAAGCCCTCGCCAAACACGGCATCCTCATCGACGGCGAAGGCGTGATCGAAAAGGGCGGCGGCTCGCGCGAAACCCGCATCCTCCTGCAAATTTTCTCAAAGACCATGATCGGCCCGATCTTCTTTGAGTTCATCCAGCGCAAGGGCGACGACGGGTTCGGCGAGGGCAACTTCAAAGCGCTCTTCGAGGCCATCGAGCAGGACCAAATCGAACGCGGCGTCCTGAAAGCCGACGCGGCGGAGTAGCGCCATGAACCGCCCCGAACGCCCCGGCAACTTTGGCGGCAATCACCCGGGCTATAGCCTCGCCACCCCGCCCGGCTTCATGCCGGGCTTTGGGAACGACTTTGAGACCGAAGCGCTGCCCGGCGCGCTCCCCATCGGGCAAAACTCACCCCAGCGCGCCCCCTACGGCCTCTACGCCGAACAGCTCTCTGGCTCGCCCTTCACCGCGCCCCGCGGCACCAACGAGCGCTCTTGGCTCTACCGGATCCGCCCCTCGGTCCGGCACACCGCCCCCTTCCGCGCCATCAGTGTGCCGCAGTGGCTCTCAGCGCCACAGCCCATGGCGGAAGGCTTCGCGCTCGGCCAATATCGCTGGAACCCACTCCCACTGCCGTCGGAACCACTGACGTTCGTGACCGGCATGCGCACCATCACGACCGCCGGTTCAGCCGCGGACCAGTCCGGCATGGCCGCCCACATCGCGCTGATCACCGAGCCGATGGAGCGCACCGTCCTCATCAACGCCGACGCCGAAATGCTCATCGTCGCGCAGGAGGGCCGGCTCGAAATCCGCACCGAACTTGGCGTGATGCTCATCGGCCCCGGCGAAATCGCCATCGTCCCGCGCGGCATGGCCGCCAAGTACGCGCCCGAGTCTGGCCCCGTCCGCGCCTACGTCTGCGAAAATTACGGCGCAAAACTCACCCTGCCTGACCGCGGCCCCATCGGCGCCAACTGCCTCGCCAACCCGCGCGATTTCCGCACCCCCATCGCCGCCTATGAAGACATCGACGAGCCCCACGAGGTCATCGTCAAATGGTGCGGCAGCTTCAACGCCTGCGAGATCGGCCACTCCCCGCTCGACGTGGTCGCCTGGCACGGCAACTACGCGCCTTACCAGTACGACTTGCGCACCTTCTCTCCCGTCGGCGCGATCCTGTTCGACCACCCCGACCCCTCCATCTTCACCGTCCTCACCTCACCCACCGGCGAAGAAGGCACCGCCAACATCGACTTCGTGATCTTCCCAGAGCGCTGGCTCGTCGCCGAGCACTCCTTCCGCCCGCCCTGGTACCACCGCAACATCATGTCCGAATTCATGGGCAACGTGCTCGGCCGCTACGACGCGAAAGAAGAGGGTTTTTCGCCCGGCGCCGTCAGCCTGCACAACCAAATGCTGCCCCACGGCCCCGACACCGACGCCTTCGAAAAAGCAAGCCGGGTCGATCTCGCCCCGCACAAGCTGTCCGACACGCTCGCCTTCATGTTCGAAACGCGGCTCCCCCAAATGGTGACCCCCTTCGCCGCCCAAGGGGCCCCCCTCCAGCGCGACTACGCCGCGTGCTGGTCCGGCCTCAGGAAGCGCTTCGACGGCACCGTCGAGGGCAACTGGTCCGAGGACGGTGCGTGAAACTCGCCTCCCTAAAGTCCGGCCGGGACGGCAAGCTCGTCGTTGTATCCAACGATCTCACCCGCCACCTTCCAGCCGGCGGCACGCTCCAAATGGCGCTCGACGATTGGCCCGCCAGCGAACCCCTCCTGCGCAGATTGGCCGACAAAGTCGATGCCGAAGGAGAGCCGTTCGATGAGACCAGCTGCGCCTCCCCACTCCCGCGCGCCTACCAATGGGCCGACGGCTCGGCCTATGTGAACCACGTCGAGCTGGTCCGCCGCGCCCGCGGCGCCGAACTCCCGGCCTCCTTCTGGACCGACCCGCTGATGTACCAAGGCGGCTCGGACGGTTTCCTCGGCCCGCGCGACCCCATCCATTTCCCGCCGGCCGCCGCCGACTGGGGCGTCGACTTCGAAGGCGAAATCGCTGTCATCACCGGTGACGTCCCGATGGGCGCCGACGAAGCCACCGCCCGCGCTGCCATCCGCCTCATCTTGCTCGTCAACGATGTGAGCCTTCGCGCCCTCATCCCCGGCGAGATCGCCAAAAACTTCGGCTTCTTCCATGGCAAGCCCGCGTCAGCATTCTCGCCCGTCGCCGTCACGCCCGATGCTCTCGGCAACGCGTGGGATGGCGGCCGCCTCCACCTCACGCTCACAGTCGATCTCAACGGCCACCCCTTCGGCCGCGTGAACGCTGGCCAAGACATGACGTTCGACTTCCCGCGCCTCATCGCGCACGCCGCCAAAACCCGCGCGCTCGGCGCAGGCACCATCATCGGCTCAGGCACTGTATCCAACAAGCCGGGCGGTCGCCCCGCGCGCCCCATCGCCGGCGGCGGCCCTGGCTACGCCTGCATCGCCGAAGTCAGAATGATCGAAACGATCGAAACCGGAGCCCCAAAAACCCCGTTCATGACCGACGGCGACACCGTCCGCCTGGAGATTAACGACGCCAATGGCCAATCCGTGTTCGGCACCATCGAACAAACCTTGCGCCTAACCGCCGGTTAGCACCTCACGCCGTTCCACCGCGACGGGTTGAGGCAGCGGCTCCGCCATCTCCGCACCCGCCTCAAACACCTCGCCAACCCCGATCAGGATCGGCCCACCGCCAAGGTCAGCCACGTTGTCCGGCAGCGCAGCCAAAGGCCCTCGCCACACACGCTCGTTCGTGCCACTGACAGAGGCCATCGCCACGGCAGGCGTCGCCGGCGACGCCCCCTCGTCCATCGCCCGCGCAACCCACTGCGGCGCCGTTCGCGCGCCCATATACATCACCGCCGTGCGCCCCGGCCCCACTGCAGCGCCAAGATCTATGCCGTCCGGAAACACGCCATTGCGCGCATGACCCGTCATAAAACTCACCACCTGCGCGTGATCGCGGTGGGTGAGGGACGTCTCAAGCCGCGCCGCCATCGCCGATGCGCTCGTCACTCCAGCGATAACGTCGATCTCAATCCCCTCCGCCCGCAGCGCGGAAATCTCTTCCCCGGACCGCCCGAAGATCGAGGGATCCCCCGCCTTCAGCCGCACCACGCTGCGGCCGGCTTTGGCAAGCTTGATCATCATCGCGGTGATATCGTCCTGCCGGCACGATTCACGCGCACCGCGCTTCCCCACCGAAATCCGCTTCGCCTCCCGCCGCGCCAGCTCCAACACTTCGTCCGACACAAGGTCGTCGAACAAGATCACGTCGCACCCCTGAAGCGCGCGCATGGCGTTTAGCGTCAGCAGCCCGGGATCGCCAGGCCCGGCACCCACCAACGTCACCTTGCCAGCAGCCGCGGTGTCGGTTTCCCCAACCAACTTGACTGCCCCGGCCTCATCGGGCGGCGCCCCAGAAAACGCGTTGTCCACAAACCGCTCCCAGAACGCCCGCCGGGGTCGCCCGGGATCCAACCGCGCAAGCACCGCCCCCCGCACACGCGCCGCAAGCCCAGCCCACGCCGCGAGCGCAGGCGGTAACAACGTCTCGATCCGGCGCCGAACGGCCTGACCAAGGATTGGCGCCGCACCAGTCGTTGAAATCCCCACCACAAGTGGCGAGCGATTGACGATGGATCCAAACTGAAACATACAAAACGCCGGCCGATCAACTACGTTCACCGGCACACCGGCAGCACGCGCTGCACACTTAAACGCCTGCGCCTCACCCTCGCTCGCAGCATCGCAAATCGCCATGGCGGCATGGGCCAAACACGCCCCGTCCCATTCTCGGCGCACGATGCGCACGGTGCCAGCCACCGGCCCATCCCGCTCAAGGCGCACCATCTCCTCGCCGGGCTCAGCGGCAAACACCTCAACATGCGCCCCCGCGGCCGCCACAAGCTCAGCCTTCCACGCGGCCGCCTCACTGCCCCCGGCCACCACAGCGCGCTTGCCCTCCAGCGCCACGAAAACAGGCAGCGTGGACAATGGATCCATCCGCCGCGACGGCGCTTCGGAAGGTCTACGCACCGACTTCAGCGTCATCTCTCACCCGATCTTGCGTCACCTCAGCCACAGTGAGGAGCCGCTGAATCTCCGCCCGGCAGGAGCCGCAATTCGTCCCGGCCCCCAAGCACTCGCCAATCGCATCCACAGTCACCGCCCCCTTCACAGCGGCCGCGCGAATGGTGTTGGCGCCAACTTTAAAACACGCGCACACAGTCGGCCCAGGGTCCGGCTGATCCTGCGGCGGCCGACCAGCCAGCACCGCAGCATGACCACAAGCCTGCCCCAGCGCACCCGTCAGCCAAGCGCGAGACACCGCAACAGGCCCCCGCGCAAAGAATACCGCGCCGACCAACACACCGTCCTCAAAGGCGGCAAACCGAAAACTCCCCGCCGCCTCATCAACGACAGAGACCAGCGCGTCCGTCCCGATCAGCTCCTCCGCCAACGCCCGCGGATCACCCAGCGTCCGCCCGGCAAACTCAAGCGCATGCCCGGCGCTCAACGTCGCCCGCGCAAAGTATTCGCAGTCCGGCGCACGCTTTTCCCGAGTCACCGCAAACCCATAAAACGCGGCATCAAACGGGCGCACAGCAACGCGTGACGACTTCGACGCCGGTTGCCCCGACACAGGGTCCGTCACCGGCGCCACCAACGTATCGACCCGCGCCCCCCGGGACGTCGCATCGTTCCAGTGAAACGGCACAAACACGCTGCCGCACTGCTGCCGGTCCGTCACAAGCGCACGGACAATTATCGCCCCCCGCGGGCTCTCAATCGTCACCAGTTCAGCCGCCTCCACGCCTAGCTCGGCAGCATCGTCCGGATGCATCTCCGCGTATGGCTCAGCGATGTGCGCCGACAAAGTCGCAGCCCGCCCAGTGCGAGTCATGGTGTGCCACTGGTCGCGCACCCGCCCCGTGTTCAGCGTGAACGGATAACGCGCCGCACGCTTTTCAGGCGCAACAAACTCTGTGACCAGCAATCGCCCCCGGCCATCAGGTGTATAAAACCCGCCGTTTGCAAAAAACCGCGTCGCCGGCCGCCCATCCCGAGGCAAAGGCCACATGGTCGGCCGCAGCATGTCATACTGCGCCGCCGAAAGCCCCGTCAGCCCGCCAATATCAAAGTCGCGCGACCCATCATTCTCCAACGCAGAAAGCGCGGCATACTCATCAAAAATCTCATGCGGCCCGTCATAGTCGAAGCCATCAAACCCCATGCACTTGGCGACGTCGCACATGATCGCCCAATCCGCGCGCACCTCACCCGGAAGCGGCAAAAACTGGCGCTGCCGCGAAATCCGCCGTTCGGAGTTGGTGACCGTCCCGTCCTTCTCCCCCCAAGCCGCCGCAGGCAGCGCAACTTCAGCGTGACGCAACGTATCGGTCTCGGTGATGACGTCCGACACCACAAGAAACGGCACTTTCGCGAGCGCCTCATCCACCCGCCCCGCATCGGGCAGCGAGACCGAGGGGTTCGTCGCCATCACCCAAAGCGCTTTGATGCGCCCTTCGTGGATGGCCTCAAACATATCGACCGCCTTCAGCCCCGGCGTGTCGGCAATCACCGGCGACGCCCAGTGGCGCTGCACAAGCTCACGGTGCGCCGGATTGGCAAGCTCCATGTGACAGGCCAGCATGTTGGCTAGCCCGCCGACCTCCCGTCCCCCCATCGCGTTGGGCTGTCCTGTTACCGAAAACGGCCCCATCCCAGGCCGCCCAATGCGTCCCGTTGCGAGGTGCACGTTGATGATCGCATTCACCTTATCGGTGCCATGCCCGGACTGGTTCACGCCCTGGCTATACACCGTCACAGTCCGCTCAGTACCGGCCACCCAATCGTAAAAGGCAGCCACCTCGACTGGCGCGAGCCCCGTCGCAGACGCCACCCCCCCGATGGTCCACTCCTGCGCCGCGGCAACCGCCTCGTCCGCCCCACTGGTGTATCGGTCAAGGTAAAACTCATCGAGCCGCCCACACTGCGCCACGTGCCGCAGCAGCCCGGCAAACAGCGGCACATCCGTCTCCGGCGCGATCGCCAAATGCAGGTCCGCGGCGACCGATGTTGCCGTCCGCCGCGGATCGATCACAACGATGCGCATATCGGGCCGCTCGGCCTTCGCCGCCATCACCCTCTGGAACAGCACCGGATGGCACCAGGCAAGATTGGATCCTACCAGGACCAGCAGATCCGCAGCTTCCAAATCCTCATACGTCCCGGGAACAGTATCGGCCCCAAAGGCGCGTTTATGGCCAGCCACCGAGGACGCCATGCACAGCCGCGAGTTGGTGTCGATGTTGGCGGTGCCGATGTACCCCTTCATCAGCTTATTGGCGATGTAATAGTCTTCGGTCAGAAGCTGACCGGAGACGTAAAACGCCACCGAACCCGGGCCGTGCGTCGCAATCGCCTCGCCAAACGCACCCGCAACGCGCTCAATCGCGCTGTCCCAAGACGCACGTTGCCCATCCACCACCGGGTAAAGCAGCCGCTCGTCCAGCGACACCGTCTCGCCAAGGCTGCTCCCCTTAGAGCAGAGCCGGCCAAGGTTCGCCGGATGGCTTTTGTCCCCCACTATGGAGGCAGTCCCATCCGGCTCAGCGCGCGCAAGCACCCCGCATCCGACCCCGCAGTAAGGGCAAGTCGTTGCGACGGACGGGCGCGCACCAACGTCCATCAGGCAGCACCCACACGCGCGATGGGCGTGTTGTCGTTACCGGGTTGGCCGCTGCGGCCCGCCGGCTTAACCAGCGAGGCCACAGCGGCCACCGTAGGGTCCAATGGTATCGCCTCCGCGAACTGAGGCCCGAACACCAGCATGTCACGATGCTCGTCGACCGCAGTCCCTTCGCGCATCATCTTGAAATACCAAGCGCCATCGGCAGTATCGCCATAAAGAACAACGCCATGAATGCGTCCATCCTTCAGCACCAAGCGCTTGTAAACGCCGGCGCTAACATCGCTCAGAACGATGTCTTCCCGATCCACCCCAGCCGCAAAATCGCCCGCTGAAAACAAGTCGATCCCGGTCACTTTCAGCTTGGTCGATGTCACCGCACCGGTGAACTCGCGCCTGCCACCGGCCAGCTGATCGGCCAGCACCTCAGCCATCTCGTAGAGTGGCGCCACCAACCCGTAGCAAACGCCGCGATGCTCAACGCACTCGCCAACCGCGAAAATCGTTGGATCCGACGTTTCCATCGTATCGCCAACGACAACCCCACGGCCAACCTCAAGCCCCGCGTCCTGCGCCAACGCCACAGACGGGCGGATTCCCACCGCCATCACCACAAGCTCTGCATCGATCCGCCGGCCATCGGTCAGCGCCACACCCGCCACCCGGCCATCGCCATAAATCTCGGCAGTGTTGGCGCCCGTCAGCACCCTGATCCCGCGCCGAACGAACTCGTTCTTCAAAAGCTCGCCCGCTGCCGGATCGAGCTGCCGCTCCATCAGCGTGTCCATGAGATGGACGACACTCACCGCCATCCCCCGCATTGCGAGACCCGCGGCCGCCTCCAGACCCAACAAGCCGCCTCCGATCACCACAGCCCGACGCCCATCGCCCGACGCGGCGGCAACCATCCGCTCCACATCATCAAGATCGCGGTAGGTGATCACGCCCGGCAGATCGTGCCCGGGCACTGGAATGATGAACGGCGTCGAGCCCGTCGCGATGATCAGCTTGTCGTACCGCGCGCTCGTCCCATCAGCCGCAATGACCATCCGCGCCTCGCGGTCGATGCGCGCCACCGGCTTGCCCTGATACAACATTACTCCGCGAGCGCGATACCAATCTTGGTCATGGATGATGATGTCATCAAAACTCTTCTCGCCAGCCAAAACCGCTGAAAGCATAATGCGATCATAGTTGACCCGAGGCTCTGCATTAAAAACTGTAATATTATAATCGTGAGGTGCGACGTCGAATAAGCGCTCAAGCGCACGGCCGGGTGCCATTCCGTTCCCGATGACCACTAATCTTTGGCACTTACTCAATGGAGCCTCCAAACATCACGACAACGACGGAGGAGCGGTCAAAGGTACCAGACCGCCAGTGTGACCCCAAATCCATCGGTGTGAACCGGGAGTGCCACCAGCGTCTCAAGCCCACTCGGCGCCGCCTGCGAAGGATCGTCGCGTTCCAAGTCGCCGCTGACCGCCGGCACGCCGGTCGCCGCCGCCGTCCCGATCGTGCCTTCGCCCAGCGCGACACGGCGCGAAGCCCCGGCAAGCGACCCCGCCCTCTCGCAAAAGCCATCGGTCAGCGTCAGCCCGCCGGCACCGTCCGGCATCCAAATCTCGACCCGCCGCGCAATGGGTGTCGACTGCGCCGACAAAAGCGTCAGCACAAAGTCGCCGGGCGCAGGCGTGTGGACCGGAATGCCAATCGTCCGGGTGATCCCGACCTCCTCGGCCTTCTCAAACCTTAAGAACCGAGTGCCGCGAAGTCCGGCAAACACCACCGGTTGCCCCCGCTGCCATGTCTCCCCCGGCAGGCCAGTGCCCTTCATGAAGAGCATGTGTTTGGCCGCCCACTCCAGCGAGTCGGCCGTGCCGAAATAGCCGTCGACGAACGACATTTCGTAAGACCCCTGCGAGGCATGCCACAGCTCGATGGCCCCCACGTGGTCCGGATCGTCGCCGCAAAAGAGCACCAAAACGCCCTTCAGTGTGTCACCAAATACCGGGATCGCAACGGCGCACGTCAGCCCAGCCGCAGCCGCAGCTGCGCCGCGCCTAAAGTACGAGTTCACGAGATCTTTCAACACGATCGGCCGCTGCGCCGCCCACGCTTTGCCCGGCAGACCTTCATCGGGGGCAAAGCGCGTCTCCCGCGCGACGCGCTCAAACTCGTCAAGCCCGGAGAACAAGCCATCCGCGAGCACCAAATGCGTGCCCTCCTCATTGGGCACCCAAATCTCCGTCACTCGAATGAACGGCGTTTTGTACATCGGCAGCGCATCGTCGGCGACTGTCTCTACCACCGCCCTCATGCTGCCACCTGCGGCGCATCTTCCTTCGCAGCGGTTTCTTTGGTTTGGCCGATGGACGCTGCTGTTGCATGCAGTTGCTCAAGCCGCGCCGGCTGTGGCGTCGCCCCGCCCTCATAGGCCTCGAGGAAATCAAGCAACGTTTGCCGATAACGATAGTAATCAGGGTGCGCGAGCAGCGCCTGTCGCGACCGCGGGCGTGGCAGATCGACCTTCATGATGTGACCGATTTTAGCGTTCGGCCCGTTGGTCATCATGACCACCTTATCGGCCAGCAAAATCGCCTCGTCGACGTCGTGGGTGACGCAAATCGCGGTCACCCGCGTGCGCTTCCACACATCCATTAGCACCTCTTGCAGCTCCCACCGGGTCAGCGAATCCAGCATGCCAAACGGCTCATCAAGCAGAAGAAGCTTCGGCGACAACGCAAACGCCCGCGCAATCCCAACCCGCTGCTTCATACCGTTGGACAGGTCACTCGCACGCCGCTTAGCACTGTCAGCAAGCCCGACACGACTGAGATAGTACTCAACGATCTCGCGCTTTTCCTTGCGCGATGCCCGCGGATACACCTCGTCGACGCCCAGCGCCACGTTGTCGTAGGCGCTCATCCACGGCATCAGCGATGGAGCTTGAAACACCACGGCGCGTTCCGGTCCGGCGCCGTCCACTTCCTTGTTGTCGAGCACAACGCCGCCGCCGGAAATCTCATTGAGCCCCGCCGTCATCGACAGCACAGTCGACTTGCCGCAGCCCGAATGGCCGATCAGCGTAATGAACTCGCCTTTGTCCATCTTCAGGTCGAAACCATCGACCACTGTCAGCGGCCCCGTCGGTGTCGGGTAAACCTTCTTGACCTGCGAGAACTCCAAGTAACGCGTGTCCGTGATGCTCTTCGCCGCTTTCTTATAAGCATCCGGCAACTGATGGATCGGCGTCACATTCGGATGGGTCAGGGCGCCATCGTCAGCACTCCCCCGCTCTAGCCCCACCTTCATCAGGTATTCGGTGATCTCCCCGCGCAGCTTCGTAAAGGCAGGGTCGGAGTTCATCGCCGAGCGATCGCGCGGCCGCGGAATGTCGACCTTAAACTCCGGTCCCAACGTCGCCGACGGCGCAGGCGTTAGCGGAATAATCCGGTCAGCAAGCAAAATTGCTTCATCGACATCGTTGGTGATCAGAATAACGGTCTTGCGGTCCGCCTCCCAAATCGCCTCGATTTCGTCCTGAAGCTTAGCCCGGGTCAGTGCATCAAGCGCCGACAATGGCTCATCGAGCAGCAGCATTTCCGGGCTCATCGCCAGCGCGCGCGCCACCGCCACCCGCTGCCGCATCCCCCCGGAAAGTTCAGCGGGCTTTCGATCTCGGGCATGCCCAAGCCCCACCATCTCCACCGCATCGCTCACCCGCTTGCGGCGCGCTTTGGCGCTTTCGCCAGGAAACACCTGGTCCACCGACAGGCCAACATTCTGCTTCACCGACAGCCACGGCATCAGCGAGTAGGACTGGAACACCACGCCGCGATCAGGCCCCGGCCCCTTCACCGGCTCGCCGCGCAGGGTGATGGACCCAGCGTCCGGTTCAATCAGGCCGGCGATGGCGGAAATCAGCGTCGTCTTGCCGGAGCCAGAGAAGCCCACAATGGCAACAAATTCGCCCTCTTCGACGCTGAGGGTGATGTTGTCGAGCACATCGGCCCGATCTGACCCCTCACCATAGTGTTTCGAGACGTTTGTCAGCTCCAGGTAAGACATCGTCGCCCCCTACCGCTTGCCAGAGAAGGTGAATGCTGCCTGCAGCGCATACATCACTCGGTCGAGCAAGAAGCCGATCAAACCGATGGTGAGCACTGCCACAATAATCTTCGCGAGGGACTGCGAAGACCCATTCTGAAACTCATCCCAAACGAACTTACCGAGCCCCGGGTTTTGCGACAGCATTTCCGCCGCGATCAACACCATCCAGCCCACACCCAGCGACAAACGAAGCCCGGTAAAGATCAACGGCAACGACGACGGCAACACAATCTTTGTGACCATCTTCCAAGTCGGCAGCTTCAAAACCCGGCCAACATTGGTCAGGTCTTTGTCCACGGAAGACACCCCCAATGATGTATTGATGAGCGTCGGCCATAGCGAACACAGGGTCACAACAATCGCTGAGATGAGCATAGACTTCGGCAGCGCCTCAGACGCATTCACGTACGTTGCCGACACAACCATCGTCACAATGGGCAGCCACGCCAGCGGCGAAACCGGCTTAAAAATCTGTATGAGCGGATTGATTGCCCCATTGACCGCCCGCGACAGCCCCGCCGCAATCCCCAGCGGCACAGCAATCACAGTTGCAATCAAGAACCCCAAGATAACAGTCGTCAGTGAGGTATAGATCTGATCAATATAAGTCGGCGCACCCGTAAAGGTCCGCCACTTCACGCGGTCGCCACGCCCTTGTTCGACAAGCTTAGCGTTTCGCTCCTCTTGCCGCTCATAAAACGCAGCCGCTTTCTCACGCTGACGCGCATGATCTTCCAGAAGATTTCCGGCCTGATACCAAACAGCCGCCGGACCAGGGATCGCCCCAAGCGACGTCTGCACTTGCGGCGCCAGCGCAGCCCACACCGCAATGAAGAGCCCAATACCAACTAGCGGAATGACCAGACTGTGCGACAGCTCCCGCATCTGGACTTTCACGTTGTCACCCGCCGCCATCTTCAAAAGCGGCGTGACAAACCCAAGCCCCAGCACTGCGAACCAGCCAGAGGTGCGGTTGATCAAAGCAAACCGCTTTTCACGCCGCTCTTCTTTGGCGCGCAAGACATCCGGATCTTGCCCCACGTTGGTAACGGCCATCACAAAATCTCCAAACTAGAGCGCAGGCCGCGCCCCAAACTGTGAGGGGCGCGGTGATGGATTGAGTTGGGTTAGCCGCCGACGACCCCGGAGCCCTCGACCCGCTGGTCACCTTTCAGGCCAATGGGGAAGTCGTTCAGGTACTTGTTGGGCTGACGACCATCAAAGGTCACACCGTCAATAAACTCAGCCTGGGGCTCACGGTAACCGTCAGTTTCGAACGGGAAGTCAGCCTCATCAACAAAACCTTCGTCCACGAGCAACCGCGCCGCCTGGAGATAGATGTCGGGGCGGTACACAGACCGCGCAACTTCATCATACCAAGAGTCAGACTTCTGCTCAGGAATCTGCCCCCAGCGGCGCATCTGCGTCAGGTACCAAACAGCATCCGAATAGTAAGGGTACGTCGCGTAGTAGCGGTAGAACACGTTAAAGTCCGGAATCTCGCGCTTGTCGCCCTTTTCAAACTCGAACGTACCCGTCATCGAGTTGGCGATCACTTCAGCATCCGCCCCCACATACTCAGGGCGGGCTAGGATCTCCACCGCATCCATCCGGTTGGCATTATCGTTCTCATCGAGCCACTTCGCCGCCCGGATCAGCGCCTTTACAATCGCCAGCGTCGTATTCGGATTCTCTTCAGCGAACTCTTTGGTAATCCCGAACACTTTCTCAGGGTTGTTTTTCCAGATCTGGTAATCGGTGATCACCGGAACGCCAATCCCCTTAAACACCGCCTGCTGGTTCCAAGGCTCCCCAACGCAGTACCCGTGAATAGTGCCGGCCTCCAGCGTCGCAGGCATCTGCGGCGGCGGCGTCACGGACAGGAAGGCCTCAGCCATAATCTGCCCTGAAACATCGGAAGGCGAGTAAAAACCTGGATGAATATCACCCGCGGCCAGCCAGTACCGAAGCTCATAGTTGTGCGTCGATACCGGGAAGACCATGCCCATATTGAACGGCCGACCGCTTGCATTGAACTCCTCCACAACAGGTTTCATCGCGGCAGCGGATATTGGATGCTGCGGGCGCCCGTCTTCCATCAACGGAACATTCGGCTTCATCAGCTCCCACACTTCGTTGGACACGGTGATGCCATTGCCGTTTAGGTCCATGGAGAACGGGGTGATGATGTGCGCCTCGGTCCCGAATCCGATGGTGGCAGCGAGCGGCTGACCCGCCAGCATATGCGCGCCATCCAGCGTCCCGGTAATCACGCCATCCAGAAGCACTTTCCAGTTCGCCTGCGCCTCCAGCGTGACGAACAACCCCTCATCTTCAAAATAGCCAAGCTCATAAGCAACCGCGAGCGGCGCCATATCGGTAAGCTTGATAAAACCAAATGTGAGCTCGTCCTTTTCAACGTCGAGCCAGACAGTTTCTTGCGCCGACAGCGGCGACACCGCAGCCGTCGTGGCGAGCAGCGCGGCAGCAAATATCCGCCTTGTCATTTTGAGGCTTGTCATCGGACCGATATCCTTCCGCGATCAGACTGGAGAACAAAACAAAAAGCGCCGCCGGCCATAAAATTCGTCAAAAGACGAATTCGTGCCGGCGACGCTGCCGAAACCTTCACGCCATTCTCAGGCGGGGCAAATCTGTTGAGCTAAACTCGTCTAGCTCATACAAAATCGATAAATGAGCCGCTCCCAAAGCGAAAGTTCAAATATCGAACAATTCCAAGCTCAATTTGTGTGCACTTGCGAAATGGCTGCCCGATTGGGCATCCGCACCGTTCACACGGAACGCGAAAAGCCCGCCAAATAACCAGGCACGTCGTTGGGGTCGAAAACCCGCCCATCGAAAAAGCCATCGCCCGCCAACGTCAGCCGACCTGTTGTCGAGCCCGCAGGCGCAGCCGCGCCTAGCGCACCCTCAAGCTTTGAGTTGGCGGATGGCAGCGTCACACCGCTGTTCTCAAACGCCTTGCGATAGATGTCGGGGCGATACGCATCGGCCGCAAGCCTCGCCGCTGCTGGCGAATGCTCGATTTGCCGCCACCTCACCATTTGCGAATAAAACCAAAGGGCATGGGACCGCCACGGAAAACTCGATCCAAACCGATCGAAGACAATAAAGTCCTCTACAGGTCGGTCCGATGCCTCATCAACGGGCACCCCACCTTCCAAAGCACGGCCAATCACGCCTGGATCAAGATCCAAATAGTCTTCAGCGGCCAATATTGAGGCTACCTTAGCCCGGTTTGCAGGTTCATCAGCAAATTCCAACGCCTGCTTCACCGCGCGCACCAGCCGCACAGCGGTCTCGTGTCCTGCCTCGACATCGCTCTCGCGCATGCCAAGCACCTTTTCCGGACCAAATCGCCAAATCTGCGATTTCGTCATCAGCACGCGGCTCACGCCCTCACGCAACCCCACCAAAGTCCAAGGCGCACCAACACAAAACCCGTCGATCAGCCCCTTTTCCAAGTGTTCAACAATATAAGGCGGCGGCACAACAACAAGATCCACATCAAGATCGGGGTCAACACCACCAGTCGCCAAAATATAGCGAAGCTCATAGTTATGCGGCGAAAACGGATGCACAACCGCAAATGTAAGCCGCGGCCCGCCCGCCGCTTCACGCGCACGAATGGTCGCCCCCAGCGCCCTCGCCTTGTCCGCAACGCCGGCCCCTGGCGCCAACGGCGAAACCGCCAGCATCTCTTCATACAGCGAATGGGATAGCGAAATCGCGTTGCCGTTGGTGGACATGCTCATCAGCGCGGAAATGGCAGGTTTCGCGTTCCCGATGCCGAGCTTCGATGCCACCGCCATCGGCGCCAACAAATGCGCCGCGTCAATCGCCCCCACCGCTAACTTATCGGCCAGCGCGGCCCACGACGCTTCCCGCGTCAGCGATAAATCAAGCCCCTCAGCCTCAGCAAAACCAAGCTCGGCCGCCAGAACCAGCCCCGCGCTGTCCACCAACGGGATGAAGCCCGCCCTCACCGCGATCATGGCTTTTTGTCCAACAAGGCCGCCGCCGATACCAACGCCCGCGCCACCTCCGCCACTGTGCGGTTTTGATCCATCGCCGCCCGCCGCAACATCCCATACGCGGTCGGCTCATCCACCTCGTGCCGCTTCATCAAGAACAGTTTCGCCTTATCGACGGACGTCCTGTCCTCCAAAGCCTTCTTGGTATCAGCAAGTTCGCGCTTCAGCCGGTCGAACGCGTTGAACCGCGACACTGTCGTCTCAACGATGGCGCTCACCCGTTCCTTGCGCAGCCCGTCGACCACA
Organism: uncultured Paracoccaceae bacterium; assembly: GCA_937884725.1. Taxonomy (GTDB): domain Bacteria; phylum Pseudomonadota; class Alphaproteobacteria; order Rhizobiales; family Amorphaceae; genus Acuticoccus. The sequence goes on along the minus strand of CAKZYH010000535.1, from coordinate 21,677 downwards.
TAGGTGGACACCCCCGCCTCCACCGCCTGCTCAATCATCCCCGCCTCGGACCGGTCGACAAACATGCCAATCGGCCGTTCAACGGTCCGCGACACCTGAAACATCGCGTCAAGAACATCGCGGCTGGGGTTTTCCAGATCAATCAAGATGACGTCGGGATCGATCTCCACAATCCGGCGCATCAAGAGTTCTGTATCCAGCAAAATAACAACGTCCGTCAGTCCAGATTCGCGCAAGCCTTCTTCGATCACCGACGCACGGGCAGCGCTTTGATCAATCACCAGTATGCGCAAACCAGCCCGTCAGCCCCGCTCAGTACACGTCGCGCTGATAACGGTGCGCCTTGCGCAAGTCATCCAAGTACGCCTCGGCCGCCGCTTCATCGCGAACACCATGTTTTGCAATCACCCCAAGCAATGCGCGTTCCACATCGACCGCCATCCGGCTCGCATCGCCACAGATATAGATCGCCGCACCGCGCTCCAGCCATGCAAAAAGCTCAGCGCCATCCTCCTCAATAAGGTGCTGCACGTAGACTTTCTGCGCCCCATCGCGCGACCAGGCGAGGCTCAGCTTGGCAATGAGCCCGCTCTCCTGCCAACCCAAAACCTGGTCGCGATACAAAAAGTCGGTCGCCTCGTGCTGATCGCCAAAGAAGAGCCAGTTATCGCCGCCGGCTCCGCGCACCTCCCGCTCCTCCAAGAACGCGCGAAACGGCGCGATCCCGGTACCAGGTCCAATCATGATCAGCGGAACGTCATCGTCCTGCGGCAAGTAAAAGTGGCTCGACTTATGGACATAAACGCCAACCGACCCGCCTTCACTCAGCCGCTCTCCCAAAAAGGTCGACGCAACGCCCTGCCGCTCCGTCCCGTGCAGCGAATAATGAACCTCGCCAACAGTCAGATGCACCTCGCCAGGATGCATCTTCGGGCTCGACGAAATGGAGTAAAGCCGCGGCTGAATCGGGCGCAGCCCCTCAGCCAGCATCTGCGGTGTGAGACCCGGCACACCGGCGCGCAAAACATCGATGAGATGAATGTCGCTCCCCGCCGTAACGCCCCATGCTTCAGAAGTCTTCGGTGATACGGTCATCAGATCAAGCGCACTAAACAGCGCCTGCCGGAGCGACGTCCGCCCCCCCTTCACCTCGACAACTTCTTTGCCCGAGAACCCGGCCGCATCCAAGATCGCCCGCACCTCAGTAAAGTCGTTCAGCGGCCAAACACCCAGCGCGTCCCCCACCTCATACTCAAGGTCAGGTCCGCCACCGGTCAGCGAAATCTCGATATGATTGACCCGCTTCGCCGACCCTTCAGCGTTCAAGCACCGCGCCTCGATCAGCTGAGCGATAAAGGGATGGTTCTTGTCAAAGTCGGGCGCGGGCTCATCGTCCACCGGCGCCGGCGCAGCCGCCCCAGCAGCCTGCGCGAATGCTGCGGCGGCAAACACCTCGCCCCGCCAGGCGGCATAGTCGGCGTCATAATCCACATCGCAGGCAATGAGCGGCGCCGCCCGCGTCGCGCCAAGCTGCGCCAACCGCTCGTCGATCTGCCGCGCCACGCGGTTAAAGTGCGGATAGCTGGTGTCCCCCAGCCCCAAAACGCTAAAGTGTGTGCTCGCCGGCAGCGCCGCCGCATCGGCCGCCATCAGCGCCTTGTGGAACGCCTGGGCATTGTCGGTCGGCTCACCTTCACCATAAGTCGCGGCAACAATCAAAACATGGTTCGCTGCCGCAAGATCGCCCGGCACAACACTATCAAGCTCAGCAATTGACGCCTCGAAACCTTGCGTCGCAGAAAATTTGCGAAGATCTTTGCACAGCGCCTCCGCCGTCCCGGACTGAGAGCCAAACAGGATCGTCAGCGGCGTTTTCGCCTCAACCGCCTCCCCGTTCTGCCCCTGGTTCAGCGCGTAAAGCGCGGAAAACAGCCCGTTCAAGAACGCCCGCTGCTCCTCATCAAACGGCCCATCGGCGGGAATGAAGTCCGGCACATCAGCGGACGGGGCAGGAACCGCCCCATTCAGCACGTTGCGCATCAAGGCTGCGTCGTGGTCGCTCATCAACAATCTCCCACAATCACGCCGCAGCAGCCGTCGTGCCAAGCAGCGAGGGCAGCTCAGCGTCAGGCAACGCGCGGACGAATTCTAAAAAGCTCTGCCCGTCGGCGCGGCGCTCAAGATAGCTCCCGATGACCGTCTCGACGGTGGTGTTCACCTCCCCCGCCGGCAAAGGCCCACACAGCGGCCGCGCAATCCCTTTGTCGTGGTCGCTCCCGCCACCGAGCACCACGAAGTAACCTTCGCCACCATCCTTCATGGTCGCGCCCACCAGCCCAATGTCGGCGATGTAGTGCTGCGCGCACGAGTTCGGGCAGCCCGTCAGATGGATGTTGATCGGCCGGTCGAGCGCAAACCGCGTCTCTAAGTGGCGCACCAAGTCGGTCCCGTTTTCTTTGGTGTAGGCCAGCGCCAGCTTGCACCCCGCCTTGCCAGTGCACGCCACAGCACCAGCGGCAAACGCTGTGGCGGACGTCCCAATCCCCACCTTACCCAACGCTGCCTCCAACGCCGGTACCTCATGGTCCGCCACATGCGGGATCAGCAGATTTTGCCAAACCGTCAGCCGCAGATCATTGCGCCCATGAACCATGGCCGCGCGCCCAACGGCCCGCATCTGCGCGCACGACAAGCGGCCCATCTCGAGCGCGAGCCCCACATAGTTCAGCCCATCCTGGATCTGCGGATGCACCCCCACATGACCCTGCCGGTCGATGGTCGGGCGTGGCAAATCATGCTCAGGCCAGCAGGCGACACGCTCAAACCCAGCGTCCAACTCGGCGAGCTTTTCTTGAGTGCGCGCGATAAACCAATCGACCCCATGCTTATCGAGCACATACTTCAGCCGCGCCTTCTTCCGGTTGGTGCGATCAGCGTGCTCGACAAAAACGTAAAGCATCGCGAAGCCGGCCATCACCGACTGCTGCGGCGTGCACACCATCCCTGTTTCGCGCGTCAGGTCCCGGTGCCCAGAAATCCCGCCGAGCCCGATCCGGCAATAAATCCCGGGCTCAACAGCGGCCACCACGCCGATCTCCACAGCCTGAAACGCGATGTCGTTACTGTCGCTGACAGCCGAAATCCGCCCGCCATTGTCGAACGAAATGTTAAACTTACGCGGCAGCGCCCGAAGCTCACGCGTATTCAGCACCAAATTGGACAGCCGCCGCGTATAGGGCGTCAGATCGATAAGCTCGCTGCGATCAAACCCAGCCGTCGGCGATCCCGTCATATTGCGCGCCGAATCCGCGCCCGACCCTTGGCACGACAGCCCCGCCCGCGTCAGGGCGTCCATCATATCAAGCACATGGCGCGGCTCAATCTCGCGGATCTGAATATTGCCGCGAGTCGTCACGTGCGCATAACCGCCGCCATAAGTCCCGGCGATATCAGCAAGCGCAATCATCTGATCGCCGCGCAAATCACACGCCGGCAACCGCAGCCGGACCATGTAGCCGGGACTGGTCGGCTCCACATTGAAAAAGCCCAAGTGCCGCAACAAGAACTGATCAAGCCCAGTGGCGATCTCGTTCTTCGCCGTCCACTTTTCCAGCCGATCCCAAAGATCGAGCGGATGAAGCTTATACTTTGCGATTTCTTCTTTGCAGAGGTCTTCCAGCGGCGTGCCATAGACGTGCTCACCCACCGGCGCCTCCGCCGGCCCTGCCGGTGCGGTAAGCTCCAGCTTGGAGAGCGCCCCCATCAGGCACTCGATCTGTTCGGGCGTAAAACCCCGTTTCACGATGCGGCCATGCATTCAGACCCTCCATGGGACCCAAGCGCAATCGGCCGGACGCGCGCCGATAAAGCGCTGGCACCGTTGCCGAAGAAACCACTCGATTGAGCTGCGCCGACGCCCGAAAGAATTCGGCCTCGGCACTGCAAGTGTTGCACTGCACACCTGAAGAACATGCGTCGTTCTTTTTTAGAAAAGTGTCAAGCTGATAGGGTGATCAAAAAATCAGCCACCGCCATCGCCCGACGCCTCGCATTCAGGCAATCGGCATAAAGGATGTGCCATTGCCCAAAAGTCGCGCTTAGCCGCCCCAAGTCGGCGCAGGAATGTCCTCGCAGATCACCACGTCCCGCCCCTTGCGCCGCGCAAGCGCCGTCACGGTCACACACAAAATCTCAAACAGCATTGAAATCCCGGTCCACGAGGTGATCCCGGCCGGATCGAACGGTGGCGACACCTCCACAAGGTCCGCCGCAACAATATCGACCCCGTCAAGCGCACGAACCATCATCTGCCCCTCAAAGGAGGAAAAGCCGCCAATCTCCGGCGTCCCCGTCCCCGGCGCCACCGAGGGATCCAACGCATCGATATCGAACGTGAGGTAAGTCGGCTTCGACCCCAAAATCTGCCGCGCCTCCGCCATCACATCGGCAAGCCCCCGCGCGCGAAACTCCTCGATGGTGACGATACGAATGCCCTGCTCGACCGCAAAAGCCCGGTCAGCACCGCCATAGCTGGTGCCCCGAATCCCAATCTGGATCATCCGCGCAGGATCGAGCAGCCCCTCCTCCACGGCCCGCCGAAACGGCGTCCCGTGGTTATACTGGCTCTTACCGAAATAGCCTGAGCTAAGGTCGGTGTGCGCATCAAAGTGCACAAACCCAAGCGGTTCATCCTTCGCCACCGCCCGAAGCACCGGTAGACTGATGAGGTGATCGCCCCCCATCACCAGCGGCGTCACGCCGGCGCTCATCATCGCCGTCACCTGATCTTCGATCAGCGTCAGCGTCGTCATCACGTCGGTCAGATCCACAGCCGCATCGCCAAAGTCAGCAACCCGCGCGGTGTGAAACGGCGCCACCCGTGTCGCCTGGTTGACCATGCGGATCATCGACGACGCTTCCCGGCGCCCCCGCGGCCCATGGCGCGTGCCCGGCCGATTGGTGGTCCCCCCATCATAAGGAACGCCCAAAATCCCAATCTCAGCGCCCTGCGGCTCGGCAGCGGAGCGCACCGGCAGCCGCATCGCCGTCGCGAGCCCCGCAAAGCGCGGAACGTCGAGCCCAGAAATCGGCAAATAGTCAGGATCGATGGGGGTCACGCGCCTGGCTCCTCGATGGTGTCGACACGCAGCTCATCGCGCCGCGCCTTGGCAAACTCCGCGATCTCCTCCAGCGGCGCAAACCACACATCGCCCGCCTCAAAGATGGTCTCCAGCCACCGCTCCATCACCATCCAGCGCGCCAGCCGCCCGGTTAGAAACGGATGCAGCACAGGCATATAAAACCCGCCGTGAGTGTGCGCGGCCTCAAACTCTTCGATGAAGTTGCGAATGCCATCGGACGGCGCACGCACCGGCATCAGGTAGCCGATCTCCTCAAAGTGGGCGAACGGCGGCCAATCATCCGCCCCCCAGTGCGGCGGCAGCTCAATGATCTCGCCCTGCGGCGCCTTGATCAGATACGGCATCTCATCGGCCTGCAGCGAGCTGTCGTACAAAAACTCATGCCCGATCAGCCGCGCAATCACCCCAGGCGTCGCGTTGTACACCGGCGCACGATACCCGCGCGGCTTGCGCCCCGTCATGCGCACGTGCGTTTCCAGCGCGCGCTCAAAAAGCTCGCCCTCTTGTTCGTCCGTCAGCCCCATCGGGTCTTCGTGCCGCCAAGAGTGGTGCCCGATCTCGTGCCCCGCCTTCAAACTCGCCTCAGCGGTCGCGGGATAAGCCTCCATCGTCCAGGCCGGAATGAAAAAGGTCTGGCGAACGCCAAACCGTCGCCACGTCTCCAAAATCCGCGGCACCGCCACGGTCGGCCCATACCGCCCCTGCGTCACCTGCGGCAGTCGCAAATGCCCATCCTGCGGGCACGCATTGCGGATCAGGCTATCGGCATCAATGTCGAACGTGATCGACGCGGCAACGCGCTTGCCATCCGGCCAGGTGAGCGGGTGAAGCAGCATGGGTCCTCCAGGAAACGGCGTGGCTAGAAGGCGGCAATGACTGTGGTTTGTGCCGGAACGGTGCGGGCAACAACGCGCCCATCCGACACCACCGCAATCCGCGCGGGCCGGTCGCGCACGGCCGAGACGGGGTCTGGCGCATCAAGCACCACAAGGCTGCCGCGCTTTCCGGGCTCCAGGCCAAACTGAAGGCCCAGGATCTGCGCCGGCGTCGCTGTGACCATGTCAAAGGCGTCACGCATCCCGGCGGGATCGGTCATGTGGGCCACATGAAGGCCCATATGGGCGGCGTCCAGCATGTCGCCGGTCCCCAGCGAGTACCAGGGGTCCTGGATACAGTCTTGGCCAAACGCGACAGTCACGCCAGCTGCACGCAGCTCCGGCACGCGCGTCAGACCACGGCGCTTCGGGTAGGTGTCGTGCCGGCCCTGGAGGGTGATGTTGACGAGCGGGTTGGGGATGGCCGCAACCTCCGCCTCGGCAATCAACGCTGTAAGCTTTGAGGCGTAGTTGTTGTCCATCGAGTGCATTGATGTGAGGTGCGAGCCGACAGTGCGTCCCTCCAGGCCGCAATTCACGGTCTCAGTCACCAGCGTCTCGATATGGCGGCTCGACGGGTCGTCCGTCTCGTCACAGTGCAGGTCCACCATCAGACCGCGGTCCGCCGCGATCCGGCACGCGGCGCGAACCGATTGTGCGCCATCGGCCATGGTCCGCTCGTGGTGCGGAATGCCGCCCACCACATCAACGCCTGCGTCGAGCGCTCGGATGACCCCAGCCTCTCCGCCCGCAGCGCGGTACCATCCGTCCTGCGGAAACGCGACGAGTTGAAGGTCGAGCGTGCCCCTCACCCGCTCCCGCACTTCCAGCAGTGCTTCCACTGTGGCGAAGGTCGGATCGGTGACATCCACATGGCTGCGGATCGCAAGAATCCCGTTCCCGACCGCCATGTGACAATAATCGAGCGCGCGGGCGACAATCTCATCGCGCGTCTGGATGCGCTTCAGCTCACCCCACAACGCGATGCCCTCCAGCAGCGTGCCTGAGGCGTTCACGCGCGGGCGCCCGTAGCTGAGCGTCGCGTCCATGTGGAAATGACCGTCCACAAATGGCGGGCTCACAAGCTTCCCGGCCGCGTCGATCACCTCTGCCGCCTCAGCCGCAATGTCGCGATCCACAGCAGCGATGACCCCATCCTTGATCGCGATGTCGGCCCGGGTCCCGTCCGGCATGACCCCGCCTTTAACGATGATGTCGAAAGCCATCAGCTCGTCACCGCCATGACATGCGGCGCATCCGGCTCCCAACTGAGGAAGAAGTGTTTGCCAGGCTCGGGGGCGAGAAGCTCAAGCTCGCGCTCAGTCACCTGGGCTTTCAGTTCCTCCCCGCCCGGTCCCTCGAAGTAACAAATGATCGCGGTGCCCACGAACTCCTCCGACACGAACTCAGCTTCAAGCGCCGCTGTATTGGGCCGCTCCAAACTCACCGTCATCCGGTCTGCGGCGACCACGATCTCGGCGGGTCCATCCGCCGCCCCGGGCAACGGCAGCTGCGTGCCATCCACGTTGATCACACCACCCGCCACGGTGCCGGCAAAGATGTTGTTCCGCCCCACAAACTCCGCCACAAACCGGTTTCGCGGCGCGCGAAAGATGTCCTTCGGCCGGCCGGTTTGAACAATCTCGCCATGCCCCATGATGACCACCCGGTCGGCCATGGCAAACGCCTCAGACTGTGAGTGCGTCACGTAAACAAACGTGATCCCAAGGTCCTTTTGCAGCTTGGACAAAACGCCCTGCATGCGGATCACGAGGTGCGCATCAAGCGCCGACAGCGGTTCATCCAAAAACAGCATCTTGGGCTCAGTCACCAGCGAACGCGCCAGCGCCACCCTCTGCCGCTGCCCCCCTGAGAGCGCATCGACGCGCCGCTTTTCAAACCCCTCAAGCCCCAGCCGCTCGAGCCACACCGCCACGCGTTCCCGCCGCTCCCGCTTAGGCAGGCCGCGCATCTTCAGCCCAAACTCAACGTTCTCCCGCACGCTCAAGAACGGAAACAGCGCCAGGCTTTGCCACACCATCGGTGTATCGCGCTCGTGCGCCGGCACATCGTTCATCCGCTCGCCGCCGATGAAAATCTCCCCGCCGCTCGGCGCCTCAAGCCCCGCGAGCATTCTGAGCGTCGTCGTCTTCCCGCAGCCCGACGGCCCCATGATCGCGATGAACTCACCGGCCGCAATCTCAAGGTCGATGCCCTTCACCGCCTCGAAGTTGCCGTAGGATTTCTTAAGGTCCGTCAGCCGAACCAAAGGTTCCGCCACGCTCAAGCCTTTCTTCGCCGCGTAATGAGGAGCTGCGCCACGACAACCAGCGTCATCGACGTCAAAAACACAAAGGTCCCAATCGCATTGATCTGCGGATCCACATTGCCCTGCAAGATTTCCAGAATGACCACCGGCACAGTCTTGTTGAGGCCAGACACGAACCAAGCCACCACGAACTCATCAAAGCTCACCGCCGCGGTGAGGCAGAACGCCGAGACAATCGCCGGCAAGCAAAACGGCACCACAACAGAGCGCATCGCCCGCCACTGCGACGCGCCAAGGTTCCACGCCGCAGCCTCCAGGGCCGGATCCATCTGCGACAAACGCAGCCGGCAGATCGCCATCGCGAACGGCGCCGCCATCACGGTGTGCGCAATAATGATCCCCGTCAGCGTTCCCGAAATCCCAAGCCGCGCGAGCCAGGCGAGCATCGCAAGCCCCATGATCACCAGCGGTATCGTTGGCGGCAGCAATGCCAGCGCGATGTACGCGCTCTTGAAACGGAAGTTGTAGCGATAGTCGGTGTAGGCCGTCGCAAATCCGAGCGCGGTCGACAGCGTCGCCGCCGTCAGCGCCACGATCAGCGAGTTTTGCATCGCCTCCCACACCTCGGGCCGGGAAAACGCGGTCTCATACCAATGGGTGGTGAACTCGCCGAGCGGCACGGTCGGAAACCGGTCCGAGTTGAACGAGAAAATCATGCTCGTGATGATCGGCGCGAACACGAATGCAAACACGATGGCAAGATAAAGCAAGACGCCGCCCCTGCCCGCGCCATCAGCTTCTGCGCCGCCCGTACGCCGCACCGACGGCCGCAACCGCCACCACAAACAGCGTCACGATCATCATGATCGCCACCACCGCAGCCAGCGGCCACTGCTGCCCAGACTTGGTCGTATCGATGATCAGGATCGAGAGCGTCGGCGGTTTGGATCCACCCAAATAAAACGGGCTCACAAAGTCACCAAACGACAGGATAAACGCGAACACCGCGCCAATAATGAGCCCCACCTTCGCCGCCGGAATAATCACCCGAAACAGCGTGCGCACAGGGCTCGCCCCAAGGTTCCACGCCGCTTCAATGAGGTTCCGGTCGATCCCCGCAAGGCTCGTCGTCTGCAAGATGATCACCAGCGGCAGCACCAGCGTCATGTAGCCGACCATGGTGCCAAAGCCCGAATTCAGCATCGAGAACGGCCCGATCCCGCCGAACCCCAGCACAGCATTGATCGGCCCACTTTCAGCAAGCAGCACCTGCCAGGCATAGATACGCACCAAGTACGACGTAAAAAACGGCACAACGAGCAAGAAGATCGCCCATCGCCGCACAGTATCAGACACCTTAAATGCCAGTGCATAGGACGCCGGAAACGCAATCAACGTCGCCAGCACCGCCGCCACACATGCGCGGACCAAAGTCACTTCATAGGCGTCCCAGAAAAAGCTTCGGGACATCATCCTGTCCCAGTTGTCGAACACGAAGTCCGGCGTCATGCGGTAGTTGCGCACAAGCCAAAACGACATCGCGACCATCAGCATCAGCGGCCCGATAAAGAACAGCGCCTGCCAAACAATCAGCGGCAAACGCCAGGTGTATCGGTAGCCGTCAATGCGCATAAGCTGCAGCAATACTCCGCAAAGGGACGCCGCGCCGAATCCCTGCGCGGCGATCAATTAGGCCGTTTTGTATTCCGACCAGAAGTCGTTCCAGTCTTCCAACGACTGCTGACGCGGAATATCGCGCAGGAACACCCGGTTTTCCGACAACAGCTTGATCGGGCTTTGCTCGGCGCCCTCGATCAACCCGGAGCGCTCCGCCTCCGCAGGGTTCGCCTCCTGGATCGCCTTCCAGCCAGACTTGGTGGGCGACAGACCCGGATAGGCCGCCATCTGAATGGAGCGCACCTGGCCGCGCGGGCTCAGCATGTATTGGATGAACTTGTTCACGAGCTCAGCCTTCGTGGAGCCCTTCCCGATGGAATAGCTCTCGGTCCACTGAATGCCGCCCTCTTCAGGAATAACGCTGTCCACCGGCGCGCCGTCCTTGCGCAGCACCGCGGTGATCCAGTCGCCAATCCCAGCCATCGCCAGCATCTCGCCATTCTTCAGCGAGGCAAACGTGCCGCCATAGTCGAAGTATCCGCCCACCTGCGGCTTCAGCGTCAGCGTCTTCTCCTGCACCGCCTTCCAGGCCGCTTCGTCAATGTCGTACGGCGAGGGACTGCGGTTGCCATTCAGCAGCGACATCTGCCCAAGGCTCGGCAGGTGCCAATCAAAGTGGCCCACTTTGCCGGCCACCTTGTCGTTCCAATAAGCGTTGTAGCTCATCGCCTCATCGCGGGTCAGCGCATCGGTGTTGTACGCTACGCCGAGCAGACCAAAGCGCACCATCACCGACCACAGCTGATCGCCCGTCCAGTGCCCCGGAAAGTTCTGGTACTCAGGCCAAAAGTCATCGAACGGGAACAGCGAGGAGTCCATCGGCTCGATGTAGCCGGCCGCATTCAGCTGCTGCACAAACTCAGCGTCCGACAGAATGACGTCGTAGGTGCCCACCGGCGACTGCGCGATCAGCGCCAACATGTTGTCGCCGCCGGCATAATATTTCGGCACGAACTTGACGTTATTCTCCGCCTCGAACTCTTCCACCATGTCCGGCTCGGCGTGGCCGTACCAGGCGAGCATGTTGATCTCGACAGGGTCCTGTGCCCAGGCGCGGTTGATCATCGGCGCCGCAAGCGCAACGCCGGCCGTCCCCGCGAGCAGTGTCCGGCGCGTGAATTTGGTGTGGGTCAACTCTGATCCTCGCTCTTTCATCTATGTGCACTGTCTAGCGCTGGCCGCGCGGCGCGGAAATCACCGTCACAGCAGCGCCCGGCGCCGTCAAACGCCGTTGCAATCATTGCGCTTTGGAGGCAAGCGCTGGGCCAACAGCCACCAGAGCGCGAGCAAGCCATTGACGATCACTCTTGACCTTTTGCGCACCGCCCCCCGCCCGCTGATCACGCCCGTCATTCACGTGCAAAACGCAGAGCAGGCGGTGCGCAACATCGACAAGGCCACCACCGCCGGCTGCCATGGCATCTTCCTCATCAACCACGATTTCCCGATGGCCGACTTTGTGCCGATCCTGCGCGATATCCGCGCGGCCCGCCCCACCCCTTGGCTCGGCGTCAACTTCCTCGCCCAGTCCGGCGCCAGCGCCTTCCCTGTCCTCGCCGAACTCGCCGCAGAAGGCGCCCCCTTCTACGCCTTCTGGGCCGATGACGCGCGCGTTGATGAGCGCACCGAGGCTCAACCCGAGGCCGAGGAGATCGCCCGCACCCGCCGCGAGAGTGGCTGGCAGGGCCTCTACTTCGCCGGCGTCGCCTTCAAAAAGCAGCGCCCCATCGACCCCGCCGATTTCGCCACCGCCGCCCGCCGCGCCGCACCCTTCATGGACGTCGTCACCACATCCGGCCGCGCGACCGGCGAGGCCGCCGACACCGCAAAAATCCAAACCTTCCGCAACGCTCTGCCATCAACCCCGCTCGCCGTCGCATCCGGCATCACGCCTCAGAACGCGAAGGACTTCGCGCCGCTGCTGGATTGCATCCTCGTCGCCACCGGGATCAACTTCGCCGGCGACTTTTACGAGATCGACCCTACCCGCCTCGCCGCCCTCAACGCCGCCATCGAAACGCCGTGACAGACCCCAAAGGCCCACGCGACGACCGCTGGTACCTCGCCCTCATGTCGCCCAACACCAAGGGCGCAGAATTCGCCTGGCTGGATCCAACGTCCATCTATATCAACGCCGCCGCGTTCGACGACCTCCTCGACGACCTCACCGCCGACCTCGACCCAGCCGAGATCGACGTCGTCGCCGGCCTCGACGCTATGGGCTTTGTGCTCGGCGCCGCCCTCGCAGCGCGCCTCGGAAAGGGCTTCTTGCCCATCCGCAAGGCCGGCAAATTGTGCGTCGACACCGACAAGGTTTCGTTCAGTAACTACAGTGGCCGCACCCAAGACATGGAAATGCGCACGCCAGCCTTTCCACCCGGAACCCGCGTCCTCCTCGCCGACCAGTGGGTGGAAACCGGCGGCACCATGGACGGCGCCATCCGCCTCCTGGAGCGCCAAGGCGGCATCGTCACGGCCATGGCAACCATCGCCATGGAAACCAACGCCCAAACCTTGCGCTACCGGGCCGCCTACCGCGTCGCCACAGCGGTCACCCAAACCTCCCGCTGGCAGCGCGAGTGCGACGCACAAACCCTCACAAGCTTCGCGACGTACGAGCCAACAAAAACCTTCCCAACGGCAGGCCGGCCTGCGCGCCAAAGCAATAAGCCGCAAAATTAAGCGGCCCTGCGCGCAATTTCATCATCACCTTGGTGTTGTTCCAATTAAATGTCCGAGATCGCCTGATGGAGATCTCGCCATGCTCGAACGTCAAAAACACCGCCTGCGCGCCACCTTGCAGAGCGACTACACCGATCCTGAGATCTTCACCGCCGAACAAACAGAGCTGTTCGACAAAGGCTGGATCACCATCGGCCGCTCAGGCTGCGTCCCGAACCCCGGCGACTACATGACTGCCCGGCTTGGCCTGCGCCCCATCGCGGTCGTGCGCCAGAAGGACGGCAGCCTGAAGGCCTTCGCCAACTTCTGCCTGCACCGGTATGCCCGCCTCCTCGACGGCACAGGCAACGCGAGCAGCATCGTCTGCCCCTATCACTCCTGGACCTACAGCACGGCCGGTCAGCTCGTCGGCGTCCCCGACGGCCAGGGTTTCTGTAACGTCGAAACCAAAAGCCTCTATCTCGAAGAGCTCGCGTGCGAAGAATATCTCGGCTTCATCTTCGTCGCCCGCGACAAATCGCTCGCCTCCGTCTCAGAGCGCCTTAGCCCCCTCGCCGCACTCGTCGAACCCTACGGTCTTGATGGCTGGCAGGACCGCCACGTGGTCCACGAGGAAGAGTGGGACGGCAACTGGAAGTTCGTCATCGAGAACTTCATCGAAAGCTACCACACCACCTACGCGCACAAGGGCTCCATCGGCCCCACCAACCCAACGCGGCTCGCCGAGCAAGGCCCCACTGGCCACGAGTTCTTCTCGATCCACTCCAACTCCTACCGCCCCAAAGACTTGCCGCCGATGCACAACCCGCGGCTGACGGCGGAAGACCGCAACAAGTTCCACGTCATCGGGCTGTACCCCAACGGTCTCGCCGCCATCGACGCCAATTTCATGTGGTGGATGTCGTTGGAGCCAAAGGCCGCCAACAAGACCAACGCCCGCTGGGGCCTCTCCTTCGCGCCGGAAACCATGGCGGGCGAAGCCGATCCGAAAGCCTTCATCGCCGAGGTGACAAAGATCATCGAAATCGCGACGGAGGAGGACAAAGACATGGTGGAGCGCGCCCAAGACGGCGCCAACTTCGCGTCAGCCGAACCCGGCTACCTGCACGACTGGCTGGAAGTCTACGTCCACGAGTTCCAGGCCTACGTGACAGAAGCCGTCAGCGGCGCCCGCGCCGCCTAACCGACGCCCGGGGGCGGGTGCCTCAAATGAGGTGAAGCACCCGCGCCCGCTCGCCATCGTCCACGCTATAAAAATCGCGCTCCCATTCGCGCAATTTCCAGCCCAGGTAGATGTCGCGCATCTCCGGCCCCAGCGCCTCGGCAGCGATAGGATCCAACTCAAACGCCTCCAGCGCCTCGATCATCGTGCGCGGCAACCGCTCCACATACCCGCCATCGGTCCGCGCAATCTTACGCGACGCACTCGCTCCGCCCAGCGTGAGATAAAGGTTGTCGTTCATCGGCGCACCGGGATCGACGGCCCGCTCAATCCCATCGAGCCCCGCCGCGAGCGACATCGCAGCACCCAGATAAAAATTCGCCGCAATATCAGGTGCCCGGTTCTCGACGCACGGCCTGTTCATGGGCAAGCGCAGCATCGCGGAGCGGTTATTCTTGCCGTACGTGCGAAGGACCGGCGCCCAGCTCACATCCACCATCTCGCCCTTGGCAAGCAGCCCCTTATAGGAGTTGTGCGTCGGGTTAGTCACCGCCGTCACCGCATCGGCATGCTCAAGCAGCCCACCGACGAAATGATAGGCCAGATCCGGCACATCAATCCCGTACTCTGCAGCCAGCGCCCCGCCCCGATCAGCAAACAAGTTTGCGCCGGATCCAACCTCAAAGAGCGACATGTTGAAGTGCGCGCCTGAGCGAAAATCGGCCGCAAAGGGCTTGGGCATAAACGACGCGTAAAGCCCCATCTCCCGCGCAATGGTCTTCGCCATAAAGCGAAAAAACGTCAGCCGATCAGCCATCGTCAGCGCATCGGCGTAGGCAAAATCAAACTCGTGCTGGCCGTGCCCACCCTCAGCGTCAAACGAGTAGACATCCCAGCCGAGCGCATTCATCGCGCTCACCATGCGCTCCAAATACGGCATCGCCTGTAGCGTCTGGTCAACATCGTATGCCGGCACCATGCCCATGTGCCGCCGCTCCGCCAGCGGCTGCTTGCCCGCCTCATCGCGGAAGACATAAAACTCAGTCTCAACGCCAAGGTTGAAGCCAAACCCCATGTCCGCCGCCTTCGCCAACGCGCGCTTCAGAATCACCCGGCTACAGTTCTGATAAGGCTCGCCGTGGTAATAAAGATCGCCAGCAAACCAAGCAAACCTGCTATCCCACGGAAAAATAGTCAAACTTCCGAGATCGGGGACAACAGCGCACTCGTCCTTTTCCGGCCCAACGAGCCCCATTCCTTCCATAGCGCCGACCGTAAACAGCTCAGATCCAGCGCACATCTTCTCAAACGAGGCGAGCGGCACAGCCTTCGCCTTAGCAACGCCGTGAATATCCACATAGGTGGCAAAACAATACTCCACCCCAGCGGCCTCCAACACTGCCCGCACCTCCGCCACCCGTTCCGGATCGTTCATCGATAGCTCCTCGTCTGAGGCCGCTGGGCTGCAAGCCCAAGGCCATCAGGCAAAGCCTGGAACCGAGGCCACCACGCCGCAAGCTCCTGGCACGCCCGTTGCAGCTTCAAACGGTTCTAGGAGGACGCGAATGCCCCGTTGGGACCTGATGACGAGCGATGAAATCGGCGCACTAATCGCCGCCGGCCGTGATCTCGCCGTCCTGCCCGTGGGCGCCACCGAACAGCACGGCCCGCACCTTGCCACCGGCTGCGACACCATCAGCGCCGCAACCTTGGCTGACCTCGCGGCCGACCGCGCCAACGTCCTCAGCCTGCCGCCCCTCGCCTACGGCTGCTCGCTCGGCCACACCGCCAAGTGGCCCGGCACCTTCTCGCTCCACCCGACGACGCTCACCACAGTCGCCGTCGAGCTAGGCCGCTGGGCCGTCGCCAACGGCCTCACCAAGCTTCTCTTCCTCTCCGGCCACGGCACCAACGACGCCCCGCTGCGCAGCGCCATCCTCCAGCTGCGCTTTGAGTTCCCAGAAGCGCGCTTCGCCACCATGGGCCTGTGGGACATCTCAGGCCGCGTCGGCGCCCTCTACTTCCGCGACGGGGACGACATCCACGCCAACCAGGGCGAAACCTCGATCCTCCTCCACCTGCGCCCCGAGATGGTCCGCATGGCCGAGGCTCACGACGTCCCCGACGTCACGCCCGGCGCAAAATTCTCCTACGCCATGCCCGCTACCACCCCCACCGGCGTCGTCGGGCACCCCTCGCGCGCCTCAGCGGACGACGGCGCGCACATGACCCAGACCATCGTCGAGGATCTCGCCTCCTGGCTCACCGAAGCTCTTGCCGAAGACTGGCCAACACTCCCGCCAGGCCCGGCCAACTCACTCCAGACCCACCCCGAGAGAGGACAACTTTGATGCGTCTAACCCTTGCGGCCCTCGCCGCGACCATGCTTGCCACAGCGCCACTCGCGCCGGCCGCCCTCGCCGACGAGGACCGCACCTTCCGCATCGGCTACAACATCTATGTCGGCTTCATGCCCTACGGCTGGATGGAAGAGAACGGCATCCTCGACAAGTGGGAAGAGAAGTACGACGTCGACATCGAGGTCATCCAGGTCAACGACTATATCGGCGGCATCAACCAGTTCGTCGCCCGCGACCTCGACGGCATGTCCGTCGCCTCCATGGACGGCCTCACGATCCCCGCAGCCGGCGGCGTCGACACCACCATCGCGCTGGCGGGCGACTTCTCCAACGGCAACGACGGCATCCTCTCCAAGAGCGCGGAAAGCATCGCCGACTTCGAAGGCGAGACCATCCACCTCTTCGAACTCACCGTGTCGCACTACCTCCTCAGCCGCGCGCTGGAAGAAAACGGCATGTCGCTGCGCGATGTGAACACCGTCAACATCACTGATGCCGACATCACGCCCGCCTACGTTGGATCCGACGAAATCCAGCACGCCGTGGCGTGGAACCCGATGCTGCTCACGATGAACAACAGCGTCGAAGGCTCCTCGATGATCTTCGATTCCTCCTCAACGCCTGAGGAAATCGTCGACGTGATGCTGTTCCACACCGACACCGTCGAAGCGCACCCCGACTTCGTCAAAGCCTTCGTCGGCGCCTGGTACGAAACCATGGAAATCATGTCCGGCGCCAAGGGCGAAGAGGCCCAAGCCTCCATGATCGCCGACCTCGCCGACATGTCCGGCAGCTCGGTGGAAGAGTACCAAGCCCAGCTCGACTCCACCAAAATGTACTACGAAGCGCAGGAGGCCTACGAGCTCCTCACCTCCAAGCGCCACCAAACCACCTGGGACTTCGTGCGCACCTTCTCCTTCGACGTCGGCCTTTTCGGCGAGATGGCGGCGAGCAAAGACTTTGTCGGCATCGAGTTCCCCGACGGCACCATCCTGGGCGATCCAGAGAACGTGAAACTGCGCATCAACGCCGAGTTCACGAAGATGGCCGTCGAAGGCCAACTCTAGGCATCTGCGCCCTATGATGAAGCTGAGGGCGGCCCATGCGGCCGCCCGTTTTGCGGGATGGGCCGAATGAAACGCGCCATCAACTATTCGCCGAGCCGCCCGTCCGCAATCCTGCTGGCGCTCCTGCCGTTCGGCCTGTGCCTGGTCATCTACGCCATCGGCTCAGACATCCGCCTGACGGAAAACCCGCAGGACAAGTTGATGCCCTCGTTCGGCTCCTTCGCCGACGCCATCCACGCACTCGCCTTCACGGAAAACCGCCGCACCGGCGAATATGTCTTCTGGACCGACACGCTGATCAGCCTTCAGCGCATCTTCATCGGCCTCTCCATTTCGGCCGTGATCGGCCTCGTCATCGGCATCCCGGTCGCCTTCCTGCCGACCTTTCGCGCCCTCTTCGGCCCCTTCATCGCGGCCTTCGCCCTCATCCCGCCGCTGGCGGTTCTGCCGATCCTCTTCATCATCTTTGGCCTCGGCGAAACCTCCAAAATCGTCCTCATCGTCTTCGGCATCGCGCCGTTCCTCACGCGCGATATCATGCTGGAAGTGATCGCCATCCCACGCGAACAGCTCATCAAGGCGCAAACCTTGGGCGCCTCCACCTGGCAAATGATTGTCCACGTGGTGTTCCCGCAGGTCATCCCGCGCCTGTTCGATTCGCTGCGCCTGTCGCTGGGCGCCACATGGCTCTTCCTCATCGCGGCTGAGGCCATCGCGTCCGAAGGCGGCCTTGGCTACCGCATCTTCCTCGTCCGCCGGTTCCTGTCCATGGACGTCATCCTACCCTACGTCGCCTGGATCACGCTCCTCGCCTTCCTCATGGATTACGCCTTCTCAAAAGCCGCCCGCACCACATCCCGCTGGTATTATCTGGACCGCGCCGCATGACCGAAATCGCCATCGAGGGCCTCGGCAAAAACTACGGCGACTGCGTCGTCCTCGAGAACGTCAACGCGACCCTGCCCGACCACGAATTCGCGGTCATCCTCGGCCCATCCGGCGCCGGAAAGACGACTCTCTTGCGCCTCCTGCTCTCCCAGGAGATCCCAACCCGCGGCCAAATCC
This sequence comes from uncultured Paracoccaceae bacterium, assembly GCA_937884725.1. Lineage (GTDB taxonomy): Bacteria > Pseudomonadota > Alphaproteobacteria > Rhizobiales > Amorphaceae > Acuticoccus. The sequence goes on along the minus strand of CAKZYH010000535.1, from coordinate 3,379 downwards.
TGATCGACGGCGTCCCCATCGACCCCGAACCCCAACCCGACCGCGGCGTCGTCTTCCAGCGCTACTCCGTCTTCCCCCATCGCACTGTCCTCGACAACGTCATGATGGGCCCCCAACTCGCGGCCGCCCCCTTCACGGGCCGCCTCTGGGGCGCCCGCCGCCGCGCCCTCGCCGACAAAGCCAAAACCCTCCTCGCCGAAGTCGGCCTCATCGACCACGTCAAAAAATACCCCACCCAACTCTCAGGCGGCATGCAGCAGCGCCTCGCCATCGCCCAAGCGCTCATCATGGAGCCAAAGGTCCTGCTGCTCGACGAACCCTTCGGCGCCCTCGACCAGTCGACAAAGAAGGCCATGCACCGCCTCATCCTCGACCTGTGGCAGCGCAATGAGATGCCCATCGTCATGGTCACCCACGACATCGGCGAAGCTTTTACGCTCGGCACCCGCATCCTGATGGTCGACAAAGCCCGCCGCGATCCCCAAGCACCGCAGGCCTACGGCTCCACGATCACCCAAGACATCCGGTTGGATCCATCGAAAAAGCCGCAGCTGCGCGTGGTCGAAGAGGGCGAAGACGAAGCCTCAACAATGCAAGCGATCTTCAACCAGTATCGCGAGCGCGCCAGCGACTGCCTCGTCGACCGCGCCTCTGACAAGCCCGAAGAACGCGCCAGCGCATGACAACGCTCGCAGGCCTCAAGGCCATCGTCACAGGCGCCGGCAAAGGCATCGGCGCGGGCATCCTGAAGCGCCTGCGCGAAGGCGGAGCATCGGCAATCGGCTTCGACACCCAGCCCAGCGACGACATGATGGTGTGCGACGTCTCCGACGAAAGCGCCGTCGAGCGCGCCGTCGCCCAATCCATCGCCAAGCTCGGCGGCCTCGACGTGGTGGTGAACAACGCCGGCATCATGCTGGAGCAGCCGTTCATTCACACCAGCGCCGCCGACTTCGACCGGATTATCGCCGTCAACCTACGCGGCACGTTCTTGATCGCCCGTGAAGCCGCCCGCCATTTCCTGAGCGCGCCGCGGCAAACGCCGGGCAAAATCATCAACATCGCGTCCGAGCTCGCCCACCTCGGCCGGGCCGACTACGCGCCCTACTGCGCGTCCAAGGGCGGCGTCATCTCGCTCACCCGCAGCCTCGCCCACGAGCTCGCCCCCATCGTCCTCGTCAACGCCGTCGCCCCAGGCCCCACCGACACCGAAATGCTGCAGTCCGAACGCCAGTACCACACCCTCAAAGCCACCGGCGATGGCATCGCACTGCGCCGCTTGGGCCACCCCACCGACATCGCCGGCGCGGTCGCCTTCCTCGCCTCGTCCGACGCCAACTTCATCACCGGCAGCGTCCTCGACGTAAACGGCGGCGCGGCGATGTACTGATGGAAAGCTACGGTCTTCAAAACAAACGCGTCCTCGTTACCGGCGCCTCCCGCGGCATCGGCCTGGGCGTAGCCAAAGCCTTCGCCGAAGCCGGCGCCAAGGTCGCCCTACTCGCCGAATCCGGCGCAGTAATCGAGGCCGCCAAGGGCATCGGCACCGCCTACCGCTGCGACCTTACCGACCCAGTCGCCATCGCAGCGCTCGACACCGGCCCGCTCGACATCCTCATCAACAACGCGGGCCTAGAATTCGAAACCCGCCTGTTGGATCCCACCGCCGCCGACCGGGTGGACCACATGCTCGCCCTCAATGTCGGCGGCATGTTTCGCCTCGCCCAGCATCTCTTGCCGCACCTCACGGACGGAGGCGCCATCGTCAACACCGCCTCCGTTTGGGGCCGCACCGCCCCGGCAGGCTTTTCCGGCTACGCCGCCACCAAACACGCCGTCATCGGCCTCACCCGCTCTTGGTCACGCGAACTCAGCCCCCGCCGCATCCGCGTCAACGCCGTCTGCCCCGGCTGGGTCGGCACCAAGGCGGCGCTGCGCTCACTCACCGCCATGGCCACCGAGCGCGGCGTCCCGGAAGCCGCCGTCCAATCCGAAATCGAAGCGACGCAAGACATCCCCGGCCTCATGACCCCGGCCGATGTCGCTAGCCTCTACCTCTTCCTCGCCAGCCCGCTCGCCGCCAACATTACCGGCCAGGCGATCAACGTCGACCGCGGCGAACTCCAAGCCTGAGGCAACAACATGCAGAACCATGGCCCCTACTGGCCGAGCGCCGAAGAACTCGCCGAAACCGGCAACACCACGCTCACCTCCCCCATCACGCCCGACGGCACGCCGGAGCTGGCCAAGCGCTACACCATCCCCGCCCGCCAGGGGATCGCGGTGCGCGTCGCCGCCGGCCAGTCCATCAAGATCATCAACACGCACGGCACGCAGGTGGTCGACACCTGGGCATTCTCGGCTGACGACCTCACCGAGCACATGTCGATGGAGCACCTGCGCACAGCCATCGGCGGCATCTTCCCCAAGCCCGGCGACGCCCTCGTCACCAACAAGCGCCGCCCCATCATGCAGTTCACCGAGGACACCACCCTCGGCGTCCACGACACCCTCATGGCCGCCTGCGATATCTGGCGCTACCGCGACTTCGGCATCACCGGCTACCACGACAACTGCACCGACAACCTGCGCCTCGCCATGAAGGCCATCGGCCTCGACGCGCCCGAGGTCCCGGCCCCCTTCAACCTCTTCATGAACATCCCCGTCAGCGGCACCGGCGAGATCGGCTGGCTTCCCCCCACCTCGCCCCCCGGTAGCTACGTCGTCTTCCGCGCCGAGGTCGACACCATCGTTGTCATGTCGGCATGCCCGCAGGACCAAATTCCGATCAACGGCACCGAAGGCATCATCGTCGACGCGCACATTGAGGTGCACTGATGGCGGACACGGCCACAGGCTTCCCCATCCACGACCCCGCCACCGCACCGCCCGCATCCGCGAGCCTCCTGCGCGAGGCCGAAGCAGCGCTCGGCAAGGTCCCCAACCTTGAACGCGTGATGGCGGAGGCCCCGGCCCTTCTCGAAGCCTACGTAAAAACATGGGCCGTGTTCGATACCACCAGCCTCACCCCGGCCGAACGCCAGGTGGTCTACCAAGTCGCGAACGTCGAAAACGGCTGCAGCTACTGCCGCCCGTGGCATGCGATGCTGTCCAAACAAGCCGGAATAACTCCAAATGACGTCACCGCTCTTCGCGACGGACACCCCCTCGCCGACCCCCGGTTAGAAGCCCTGCGCACCTTCGCCAAAACCGTACTCGAGACCAAAGGCGCTGTACCGCCAGCCGCGTTCCAAGCCGCACTGTCAGCAGGCTTCACCCGCCAACAAATGCTGGAAGTCATCCTCGGCCTCGCCATCAAGGTGATGAGCAACTACACCAACGCCCTCGCCCAAACCCCGTTGGATCCCGAGGTCGCCCG
>CAKZYH010000534.1 GCA_937884725.1 uncultured Paracoccaceae bacterium | reverse complement strand
TTGCGGTACTGATCGACGCCTCAAGCCCGCCCAGCACCTCGTAGATGAAGTTCGACTGGTCGAGCAAAAAGTCGACTTTCACCGTTTCCGGCCAGTCCGCCGACGCCTCCGCCACGGCCGCCCGCACAGCCTCGTTGTTGGCGATGATGTTCTCGCCAAGCCGCTTGACCACGTTGATCGTAATCGCCGGCCGACCGTTCACGCGCGTATACTGCGTTGCGTCCTTGAAGGAACGGCGCACGGTCGCAATGTCGGCGACGGTCACAACCCGCGCGCCGTCCTCCTTCAGCACCATCTCGTAGACTGCGCTCGCGTCTTCGATCAGGCCCGGCACTTTGACCGTGATGCGGCCCTCACCGGTGTCGAGGAAGCCGGCGGGCACGAGCTGGTTATTGTTCGCCAGCGTCTCCAGAAGCTCAACTGGGTTGAGCTGGTAGCTGTCCATCAGCGTGCGGTCGATGATGACCTCAAGCTGCTCCTCCCGCGAGCCGGACAGGTCGGCCGACAGCACCGTCGGGATCGCCTCAATGGCGTCCTCTAACTCCTATGCGTGCCGGAACAGTGTGCGCTCAGGCACATCGCCCGACAGCGCCACAATGATGGTTGGCACCAACGAAAAGTTCGTTTCGGTGATGATCGGCTCATCGGCATCGTCGGGGAGTTCAGGAACCGCCTGGTCCACCTTGGCGCGCACGTCCGCCAGCGCCTCGTCCTTATCGAAGTCGGCCTCGAACTCCAGCACGATGGTGCCCCGACCTTCTGAGGCGATCGCGCTGATTTCTTTCAGGCCATCAAGCCCGCGCAGCGCCGTCTCCATGGGCTTCACCAGAAGGCGCTGCGAATCCTCAGGCGACACACCAGCCTGGTTTATGCCGACAATGAAGATCGGCACGTCAATGTCCGGGTTCGCCTCCTTCGGGATCGTGACGTACACGAACCCGCCCGCCACCAGCAGGAAAAGCAGCAGCGTAATGATTGTGCGGGGTCGGTCGAGTATGCCGTCGAGAAGCTTGGTCATGCCTTGGTATCCTCAGGCACCGGCGGCACAGCCTGCCCATCGATGACGTAGTCTTGGCCCACGGTGATGATCGTCACCTTCGGCGGCAGCCCGGTGACGAAGAAGCCCGACAGGTTTTGCTCAACGATGGTGACGGGAACGAATGCCACCTCATTGGTATCGGTCACCGTGCGAACCCCCACCGTGCCATCATCCTGAAGGGTCAGAATGCCGGGCGACAAACGATGGGCCTGCACGTCCGGCAGCGGGATTTCCGCCTCCGCCGTCACCCCCGCAAGGAGCCGCTCCTCAGGGTTTTGAACTTCCAGCTCCACCGTGAAGGTGCGCGTTTCAATGTTCGATGTGGAGGAGATGAACGTCACCGTCCCGCGCACGTTCTCGCCGGTCAAAAGCCGCACGTCCGCCTGAGCGCCGAGCCGCACTGCAGGCACCCGCCGCTCCGCCACTTCGCCGACCACGACGATCGGGTTCTTATCGACGATCGTGGCGCAGACATTCCCCACCAAAAGGGTCGCGCCAACGTCGGCGAGCGGCTCCTGCACGCGGCCCGACAGCGGCGCTCTGATGGTGGTGCGTTCCAGCTCTTCCGTGGCGGCGGCGACGGCAGCGGTGGCGCCATCGAGCGCGGCCTTCGTGGTTGCGACGCGCGTTGCCGATTCAAAGCCGCGGCCCAAGAGCTTCGTGGCCGCGTCGAACTCCAGCTGCGCTCTGGCCTGCTCAGCCTCCGCCCGCTGCAGCTCCGCGCTCCGCGTCCCTTGGTCGAGCTGGCACAACACGTCGCCCTCGCTCACCAAGTCGCCGCGCTCCACAAACCGCTCTTCAACGCGGCCGACGGTCTCGGCGGCCACCTGAACAAGCGCATCGGCCCGTGTACGCCCACGCATCCGCAGCGAGCGCTCCAGCGGCTCCGCCTCAATGGTCCGCACCCGCACCCGGAAGGGCTCCGCGTTCGTGTCCACCCGAAGCGCGGGCGGCGGCACGGCCGACACGTCAGCCGATCCCGCAATGACGAGGTCGCCTGACCACATCCAAGCGGCGATCCCACCGGACACCAAAGCAGCAAGGAGGAGCTGCAGTTTCATGACTTACTCCGCGGCGTCTGAAAGAGGGGGTTTGGCGCTGGCAATGAGCTCATCACCGCGCGCATCCAGAAAATCGAGCGAGGCCTGAAGGCAGGCTTGGCCGTAGTCAGCGATCCAATTCATGCCCACCGTCTGGCCGTCCTCTCCGGCAAGCTCGCGCAGGTGAGCGATCTCCTCGCCTAAGATCCGGCGCCGTTCAGCGAGCGCCTCCTCGATCAAAGGGCGAGGCAAATCCTGCGCGATTTGCGCCATCAGCAAAAAGCGCGAGCGAAAAATGTCGGGACCCGGCAAGCTCGACAGCGCCGTCAGAAGCGCAGCGCGCCCCTTCTGCGTGATCGAGTAAACCTTGCGCGCCGGCTTCCCCGCCTGAACCTCCTCACGCAGCGTCACCATCTCATCGGCAGCAAGCCGTGCCAGCGCCGGATAGATGGCGCCGAAGCTCGCCTCGATGAACCACCGATATTCCTCCTCAGTGGAGGCTTTCTTAATTTCGTAACCCGTCGCGTCGCACTGATTGAGGATGGCGAGGCAGAGCGTGCTGACGGGGCTGAGTTGATCCGGCACAGGGGCCTGCATATGTCAGAGTGATATATGAGGCGCCGATATATATCGGATCGATACATGCTTCAAGGCTACCCCAGGCATTCCTAGGACGATGATCTCCGAAATGCGCGCTCAGTGCGCATTTCATGCTTGATGGGGAGGCCATCCAACCCTAATGTCCCCGCCGTCGCGCCACGCCATCTGTACGGAGAGCCTGTTGAACAGCCACGCCCGCCACATCGACCGCGTTATCGATCACGATCACACCGAAGCTCCGCTCGTTCCGTCAGACCACATGATGGTCCGCAGGGGCGTGCGGTGTGCGGGCGCGCACCTCATCCTCGACCTTTATGGCGGCAAACGGCTCGACGACATCTCCTACATCGAGGAAACCCTGGTGCGGTGCGTCGAAGCCGCGGGCGCAACGCTCCTCCATATCCACCTGCACCATTTTGACGATAACTCGGGCGTCTCCGGCGTCGCGGTCCTCGCCGAGAGCCATGTATCCATCCACTCCTGGCCCGAGCACGACTACGCCGCGTTCGACATTTTCATGTGCGGCGACACGCAGCCGGAACTGTGCGTCGACATCCTGCGCGACGCGTTCGCCGCCGACCGCGTGGAGGTCAGCGAGCACCTGCGGGGTAAAGGCCTCTAACGGTGTCTGATCCCATTTGGGTCGACGAGACCGTCAACGAACCGCAAGGCTTCCGCACCAGCCTTCTCGCGCCGGATGGCCTCACGCCGGTCCCAAGCGTGCAGGGCTTGGCGGTTTTCCAAAACCCCACCTTCGGCCGCGTCATGATCCTCGATGGCGGCTACCAAATCACCGAGCGTGACGAGTTCATCTATCACGAGATGATGAGCCACGTGCCGATGTTCGCGCACGGCGCTCCGCGCTCCATGCTCATCATCGGCGGCGGCGACGGCGGTGTCGCCCGCGAGGCGCTGCGCCACCCGTCCCTGGAGCGGCTCGTCATGGTCGAGATCGACCGCGCCGTGGTGGACATTGCGCTCGCCCAGTTTCCGGCCGTCGCCGGCGGCGCCTTTGATGACCCGCGCCTCGACCTCATCATCGACGACGGCGCGCATTTCGTGGCCTCAGCCAGGGAACAGTTCGACATCATCAGCGTCGATGCCCCCGATCCCGTGGGCGCCGGCGCGGCGCTCTTCACCGACGAGTTCTACGCCGCAGCCGCCCAGCGCCTCGCCCCCGGCGGCGTCATGGTCACCCAGTCCGGTATGCCGTTCCTGACACCGGGCTGGCTCACCGACCACGCGGCGAAGCTCCGGCAAAACTTCGCCGACGTCGGCTTCTACCTCTCCACGGTGCCCAGCTACACTGGCGGCCCCATGGCGCACTCGTTCTGCTCCAACGGTCCGGCCGCCCGGCAAACCCCGCTCGGCGAGCTAGAAACCCGTGCCGCAGCGCTCAGCCTGAAAACGCGATACTGGACGCCCGAACTTCACCGGGCCGCGTTCGCGCTGCCGGCCTACATCAGCGAGATCATCACGCCGCAACGCTGAG
>CAKZYH010000533.1 GCA_937884725.1 uncultured Paracoccaceae bacterium | reverse complement strand
CAAAAGGATGTTCGGCCGCCGCGCGGCATCCACCACGGACATCGCCTCCCCCGCCGCTGGTCGGTCCAGCGAGCTGTCCATGCGCCGGCAAATCCGTCAATCCGCCTTGCCGCGCCGGATTTCTTATTTGTATGCTGCCATCTGGTCTAACCAACGACAAGCCACGCGTCCAGCCTCGGCGGGCAGCGCGGCAGATAGAGGGGAAACATGGCTCGCAGCTCTTTCACGGTCGCGCTCGCCGCCGCCATCGTTGTGTCCAGCACCGGCGTCGCTTTTGCCGAATGGCCCGAAAAACCGATCAAAGTCGTCGTGCCCTTCCGCGCCGGCGGAACATCCGACCAGGTCACCCGCGCCTTCCAAGCCGCCATCGAGGAGAACGACATCCTCGGCCAGCCGCTCACCGTTGTGAACGTCGGCGGCCACTTCTCCATCGGCGCGCGCCAGGTCATGGAAGCCGAGCCCGACGGCTACAACTTCCTCACCATCCACATCGCGCTGATGGGCGGCGAAGGCGGCGGGATCTTCGATTTTGGCTACCGTGACTACGAGCCGGTCGCCGCCACCGGACAGTTCTGCGTGCTCCCGATGGTGCGCAAAGACTCAGGCATCGATTCCATGGAGGAGCTTCTCGCCAAAGCCGCTTCTGAGCCCGACACGCTGATTTTCGGCGCCAACCTTGGCGCCATCAATCACATGGGCGGGATCATGATGCAGAACCTCGTCGACGGCGCAAAATTCCGCTTCGTGCAGATCGGCGGCGGCACCGCCAACTTCACCGCGCTGACCGGCGCGCAGACCGACGCCACCGTCCTGTCGGCGGCGGAAGTCGCTAACTTCACCCGTATGCCCGACGGTTCGGAGAACCCCGAAGCTCAGATCAAGCCCCTCGCCTACACCGGACCGGACCGGGTCGAACATCTGTCCGACGTCCCGACAATGACCGAGCTTGGCTACGACATGAACTACTGCATCGAGAGCTGGTGGTTCGCGCCCAAGGGCACGCCGCAAGAGGCCATCGACGGCATGGCCGCCGCACTGGAAGAAGCCAGCCAAACCCCGCGCATCACCGAGTTCTACGAGTCAAAAATGTTCGCGCCCGTCTTCCGGAAAGGCGACGACTTGCAAAACTCGCTCGATGCAACCTGGGCCGCCATCGAGCCCATCGCGAAGCAAGCCTCGCAGAAATAGGCCCGCAACCTTGCGCCGCCGGCTTGATCCGGCGGCGCGACGCGCGGGGCAATCGGCTCGATGGACCTTCAAGGCTCACCACGTTGGGAACTGGGCGTCGCGATATTCTTCGTCGCAGCGTGCTCGGTCGTGCTGTGGGAAACGCGCGACATCCCGCCCGGCACGTTTGAGCCGCTCGGCTCAGCGCCGGTCCCCCAAGCCACCGCCGTCTTCATCATGATGCTCTCCATCGCGGTGGGCATCAGCGCCGTGCGCCGCCTCAGGGTGAGCGGCGGCCCGGCGGACGCGGCCGACTATAAGCCCCGCCCCCTCGACGCGGTGGTCGTGGCCGCGCTCACAGTCGGGTACGTCATGCTCCTCGACGCCCGCGTTCTCGACTTCGCCCCGCTCACCGCGATTTTCCTGTTCATCGTCATCAGCCTTCTCGCGCGTTTCAAACTGTCCGCGATGGCTGGCGCGGCGGTGGTGGGCGTCATCACCGGTTGGGGCGCGCAATACGCCTTCACCCGCATCTTTGTCGTCGACCTGCCGGGTCTGTGAGGGGAGAGCGATGATCGGCGATCTTGGCGGTGCACTCGCTCACATCTTCACCCCGCTGCCGTTCTTCTACGTGTTCCTTGGCACGGTCCTCGGCATCGTCGTCGGCGCCATCCCTGGCCTCTCCGGGGCCATGCTCATCGCGCTAACGCTGCCGCTCACCTTCTACATGGAACCGGTCAACGCCATCGTGCTCCTGGTCGCCATGTACGTTGGATCCATCACCGGCGGCCTTATCACGGCAACGCTCCTGCGCATGCCGGGCACCCCGTCAAACGTCGTCACCACATTCGACGGGCACCCGCTCGCCATGTCCGGCCGACCCGGTCGCGCGCTCGGCCTTGGCATCGCCGCCTCGTTCGTCGGCGGCATCGTGTCGTGGATCGTCCTGCTGCTTCTCGCCAAACCGCTGTCGATCTGGGCGACCCGGTTCGGCCCATTCGAGTATTTCACGCTGATCTTGATGGCGATGGTGCTCATCGCATCGGTGAGCCAGGGCTCCATGGTCAAAGGCCTGATCGCCGGCTTTCTGGGAATGCTCGTCTCCATGCCGGGGGTTGATCCCTCCGCCGGGCAGCCGCGCCTCACCTGGGATTGGTATGTCCTCAATGGCGGGCTCAAACTCCTGCCCGTGCTCATCGGCATCTTCGCCGTCAGCCAAATCATCGGCGACATCGTCTCTATCGGGAAGAAGATCGATCGCATCGATGCCAATCTATCGGGAATGCTCATGTCGTTCCGCGATTGGCGACGGCAGGCGTTCAACATGCTTCGGTCAAGCGTGATCGGCACCTGGGTGGGGATCCTCCCCGGCATCGGTGCTTCCATCGGTTCGATCATGGCCTACACCGTCGCCAAGAACATGAGCCGCGCGCCCGAGGAGTACGGCAAGGGCTCTGAGGAAGGGATCGTCGCCTCTGAAGCCGCTAACAACGCCACAGTCGGCGGAGCGCTCATCCCGCTGATTTCCATGGGTATTCCAGGCTCCGTCATCGACGCTATCTTGATCGGCGCGCTGATGATCCACTCCATTCAGCCCGGCCCGACCCTCTTCCTCACCAACGCCGACGTGGTTTGGGCGATGATCGCAGCCTGCCTTGTCGCCAACGTCATCATGCTCATCGTGATGATGGGTTCGGTGAAGGTGGTGAGCCAGGTGATGTACGTCCCGCGCACGTTCCTGCTTCCCGTCATCTTGGTGTTTTGCATCATCGGCGCCTTCGCGCTCGACAACACCATGTTCGATGTCTGGGTGATGCTGGGCTTCGGCGTGCTCGGCTTTGCCATGGAGCGCGCCGGCTTCCCGCTTGGGCCATTCGTGATCGGCTTCGTGCTGGCGCCGCTGATGGAAGAGAAACTGCGCTCCGGCCTCATGATGACCGCGGGCTCCATCGAGCCGATTTTTACCCGCCCGTTGCCGCTCCTCTTCTTGTCCATCGCGGTGATCTTGCTCATCGCGCCCTTCATCCGCGCTTGGCGGCAAAGCCGGATCGCGCGCAGCGGCAACGCACCGGGCCTGAACTCAGGCGAGGGAGATTCCACGCGGTGAACAGCGCGGCCTTCCATGGCTATTGGCGCACGAACGGGCGTGTTGGCACGCGAAACCTCCTCCTCGTCCTCTCAGTCACGGGTCTCACCGGCCCCGCCGCCCGGCGCATCGCCTCCGGCCTTTCAGGCGCCGTTTTCGCCGGCACCCCCTATGGTGGCGGCCTCATCGGCGAGGACGCCACCGCCCACCGCCGGACACTCGCCGGGTTGGCCACCAACCCTAACGTCGGCGCAGCCATGATCGTGGGCGCCGACGAAACCACCGTCGACGACATCGCCGCAAGAACCGAAGCCGCCGGAACACCTTTCGCCGCGCTTGTCTTCGACCACACCGGCCATGACGCGCTCACGTTGGTGGACCGCGGCCTGCGTGCCGGCGCAAAGCTCCTCAAGACGATCTCCCGCCAACGCCGCGAGCCCGCGCCCCTCAGCGCGATCACGCTTGGGCTGGAGTGTGGCCGCTCCGATCCCTCCTCCGGCATCGGCGCGAACCCTGTCCTGGGCGCCGTCGCCGACAGGGTCGCCGACGCAGGCGGCACCGCCATTGTGGGCGAAACCACCGAGTGGCTCGGCGCCGAAGATCGCCTGGCGGCCCGCGCACAGACCGCCGAGGTCGGAAAGGCCATCGTCGCCGCCGCCCAGCGCCGTGAGGGGCTTGCCATCGCAGCGGGCATCGATCTCACCGGGACAAATCCCGGCCGCACCAACATTGAGGGCGGGCTGACCACCATCGAGGAAAAATCGCTCGGCGCCGTCAGCAAGGCGGGAACCGGCCCTATTGCGGGCCTGGTGGCCTACGCCGAGCCCCCATCCGCGCCAGGCCGCTGGCTGATGGATGCCCCCGCTTACGCCCCCGAGTCGCTCACCGGATTCGTGGCAGCGGGCGCAAACCTTGTCTTGTTCACCACAGGCGTCGGCAACTCGTTCGGCAGTCGCCTCGCCCCCACCGTCAAGCTGACCGCGAACCCCGCCACCGCCGCACGGCTCGACACACAAATCGACGTCTCCACCGCCCCTCTCATCACCGGCGAAGAGGATCTCTCCAGCGCCGCCCAGCGCGTGCTCGATGAAGTATGCGCCGTCGCATCAGGCGCGCTCACCTTCTCAGAGATCTTTGCCGACGGCGAAGAAACCATCAGCCGGTTCGGTCCGGCCCTATGAGCGCCGCCGCCATCACCCTCGACGCATCAGACGACGTCGCCACCGCACTTCGCGAACTCCCAGCCGGCGAGACGGTCGCCGTCTCTCATCCCGCCGGCCAAGCGCAGCTCCGGCCAGTCGAAGGCATCCCAGCCTTCCACAAGGTCGCCTTGCACGACCTCCCCGGCGGCACACAGGTCCGCAAATACGGCGCCGTGATCGGTGAGCTGACCTCCTCCGTTCCGGCCGGCGGTCTCGTTCACATCCACAACCTGCGCAGCCTGAAAGCGGTCGCCGCGCCACCAGCCCCGCCATCGGAAGGGACCGACCCATGACGGTCAAAAACCTCTTATTCGTCTTTTCCGATCAGCACGCCAAACGCGTTGCCGGCTGTTACGGCGACCCTCTTGTTTCGACGCCCAACATGGATCGCCTCGCCGCCGAGGGCCTCGCCTTCGACGCCGCCTACTGCCCGTCCCCCATTTGCGTGCCGAGCCGCATGGCGATGCTCACCTCGCGATGGCCCTACCGCCAGGCGTGCTGGACCAACGACGATATCCTGCCCTCGGGCCTGCCCACCTGGCTCCACGCGATGGGTGCTGGCGGCTACACACCAGCCCTCATCGGCCGCCTCCACGCCATCGGCCCCGATCAGCTCCATGGGTACGCCGAGCGCGAAATCGGCGAGCATTCGCCCAACACGCCGGGCAACCCCCGCCAATCCATGGGCGTTCTGACCAGCGCCAACGATCCAGAACCCCGCAGCATCGCCAACTGCGGCCCCGGCCACTCGGCCTACCAAGCCAAGGACGATGCGGTGACGGACGCGGCGTGCCACTGGATCGCACGAAACGCCGCCACGCAGGCGGCTGCCGGCGGCTTCTGCCTCACTGTCGGCCTGATGCTCCCGCACCCGCCCTACGTTGCCGAACCGGACGTCTACGCCCGCTACTACGGCAAGGTCCCGCCACCGCGCCTGGCACCGCCTGACGATGAACATCCGTTCTTCCGCTGGTGGCGGCACGATCGCGGCGTTGCCGCTGCCCCTCAGCAAGCGATAGAGCGCGCCCGCGCCGCCTATTGGGCCCTAGTCGAGCACACCGACCGGCTGCTCGGCCGGCTCATCGACGCGCTGGAGGCCGCCGGCCTCGCCGACGACACACTCATCGTCTACGCGTCTGACCACGGCGATCACGTGGGCGAACGCGGCCTTTTTTGGAAGCACACATTCTACGAGGAATCGGCCTCAGTGCCCCTCCTCATGCGCCTTCCCGGCGTGCTGCCGGCGGGACAGCGACGCGCCATGCCACTCAACCTCATCGACCTTGCCGCCACGATGCTCGACGCGCTCGGCGCCCCCGCGCTGCCCAACGCCGACGGCCGCAGCTTTTGGCCGTACGCGCAGGACGCCTCGCGGGCGTTCGGTGGCCACACCTTCTGTGAATACTGCACCGACCCTGTGCCCTACTGGACCGGCGGCCGCGCTGTGCAGCAGCGCATGATCCGCCGAGGCCGCCACAAACTTTCGATCTACGACGAAGGCCCGCCGCTCCTCTTCGACCTCGACGCCGACCCAGATGAGCAAACCAACCTTGCCACAGATCCTGCCTTCGCTGCGCTGCGCGACGGGCTCCACGCCGAACTCACCGCCGGCTGGGACCCGGACACGATCTGCCGCCAGATGAAGAAGGCCCGGCTGGACAAAGATATTTTGGCCGCCTGGGCAAACACCGTCCGCCCCGCCGAGCAATACATCTGGCATTTCGATGCCGACATAAACCGCCTGGATCTTTGAAGCGGCCAACTCCCGAGATCAGCGGCGATCAACCCGGGCCAGCCCCTGCAACGCCATCCAAATCGAGCGCCACACCAACACCCGATCCTGTCGGCAGAGCACTCCTGCCGTTGCACTCTGGCGGCGGAGGCGTCGTCAGCTCCCAGAATTTTTCCGTTTCATCGAATTGTAGCTCGAGCGGCTCGTCGCCCGGCAGGCATGCAGTCACGTGCAGACTGTGCACATGGGCGACCGGACCCGACGGGTTGTGCGCCGAGACGGCAACGCCGTGCTCGGCCGACCGTTCAGCAATATCGATCAGCGCGGCGTGCCCGCCACAATGCTTGATGTCGGGCATCACCACATCGTAAGCGCCGCCGACCACAAATGGTTCAAAGCTCGCCCATCCCGCCATGGTCTCAAGGCCTGCCAAGCGCATCCCTCGCCCATTGGCCGCATGCCGTAGACGGGTAAGCGCCGGCACGTTGTCCACGGTCTCCGCCAGCGGACACTCGAACCAACTCACCCGGGCGTCCTCCAGCGCTGGCAGCACTGCATGCGCGGCGTCCTCAGAGAAACGCCAATGGCAATCCACCATCACCGCGGCCTCCGGCACCGCGTCCGCAACTGCTTTAATCCGCGCCAACCCCTCAGCGGTTCGCTCCCGCCCCTCTTCGGTGCCGCAGAGCTTAGGCGAAAGACCGTCGAACGGCGCAAGCTTCATGGCGGTGAAGCCGACGCCTGCCGCAAGCCGCGCACTCTGGGCAAATCCCTCAGGCGTGCGCATCACCGTGCGCCGGTTGATGTTGGCATAAAGCGGAACTCGCCGCGCGGACCTAGCGCCCAGGTACCGGCAAAGTGGCAAACCGGCCGCCTGCGCTTCGATGTCGGCAAGCGCCTGCTCCAAGGCGCTGAACACTGTCGCCCGCGCAAATCCCTCCTCAGCCATTGCCGACAGCGGAGCCAGCGCCGCACGGTTGGCTGCGGCCCCCACCAACAGGTTAGCTGCAGCGCGCATTTGCTCCGCCGCATCCGTGGGCGCTGGCTGAAAGGTAAACTCCCCCGTCCCTTCGAGCCCCGTCGTCGTGCGCAGCCGCACAAACCGCCACGTGGTCTTCGCCGTCACAGCCACACAATCCACCGCCGCAGACGCGATGTGTCCCGGCGTCATCGGCTTGCCCTCAAGCGCCTGCCAGGCTCGCTGTCTTGGACGATCATCGCGGCGCGCGTTGCATGTGGTCCGGCAAATCAAGCCCGACGCCGGTGAGGTGCCCAAACAGACCCTCAATCACCTCAAGTGTCGCCGGCGGCAGCGGCGGCGCATTGATCGCGGCAATGTTCTGACGAACGTGCGCCGGGTCTCCCGTGCCGAAAAGCACCACATCCGCCCCCGCCTCATGGCGCGCATAGCGGTATGCGAACTCGGTCAGGCTTTTCGCCCCTGCCTCCTCCACCAGCGCGCCCAAGGGATCGCTGGATTCGGCGAAAGTCGCCGCAATAGCCCCTTTGGCTGCGAGCTCGTCCATGGCCCCCCGCAACCGCTCCGGCCGCGAAAAGATGCTGCGGACGGCGAACATGATCAGCGTTCCAACCCCGTTTTGCTGCGTGGTCGGAAACACCAACCGCCGCGGCAGCTGATGCATCAGGTGAAAGGCCAGCATCACGACCTCCCACACCGGATCGTGCACCGCCCGCGTCATCATCACCTGCCGCGGATCATTGGGCGGGGTCTCCGTGATGCCGATGTGCCGAATGGTTCCGGCCGCCTTCTGCGCCTCTAGCGCCGGGGCAATCTCGTCCATCACGTACGCATAATCGGCGGGCCGCACGGCATGGACGTGAAACACATCCACGCTCTCGCGCTTCAGCTCCCGCAGCGACGCATGAAGGTTCGCAACAATGCGCTCGGCCGGGAACACCCCACTGCCGTCGCGATACCGGCTCTTGGTGCTGATAGTGAGGTGATCGGGATCGATCCCCTCAATAGCGGCCCCCACAATCGCCTCGGTGCCATAAGCTTCGGCGGTGTCGAGCAGCGTCACGCCATTGTCGATCGCAAG
Source organism: uncultured Paracoccaceae bacterium (assembly GCA_937884725.1). Classification (GTDB taxonomy): domain Bacteria; phylum Pseudomonadota; class Alphaproteobacteria; order Rhizobiales; family Amorphaceae; genus Acuticoccus. The sequence continues at coordinate 2,024 of CAKZYH010000533.1, read as the reverse complement.
CCGCACAAGGCGCGCACACTCCGATGGTGCCAGCCCGCGGCCAAGGCCCACGCGGCTTGACCCGCCGCATCCGAGCCCGGCGACGGAGACAATGCGCCCCGTCCGGCCCAATTCTGTTGTCTGCATGAAATTTCTCCGCCCAGATCAGCCTAGCCCAGCGTCCCATGATCACAAGGCCGAACAGATCGTGGCTCACTCGCCGCGGCGGTGACAGCGCGCGCATCCGTCAACTGGCGCCCACAAACGATGGCGGCTATCGGCACCCTCGGGATGGGCCCGGCCGCAGCGGCTCAACGGCGTTCGCCAAACACCAGAAGGCTCCACAGCACGTCGTGCCAGCGAGATGACACATGACTAAGGCAAAGCGAAACAACCTCGCGATATACGACGACGTGGCGGACCAGTGGTGGTCTGACAACATCCGCTGGGTCCGAACCCTAAAAGCCCTCGTGCCCGGCCGGCTTGCTTGGTTCAACCGGCACGTCGACTGGGCAGGGCAGGATGTGCTCGACCTTGGCTGCGCCGGCGGGTTCATGGCCGAAGCCCTCGCCGGCCTTGGCGCACGGGTGACCGGGATTGATCCTGCGGCGCGGGCCATTGAAGCCGCCCGCAGCCACGCTGCCGCATCCGGCCTCGACATCACCTACAACGTCGGCGTTGGCGAAGCGCTCCCCTACCCCGACCAAAGCTTCGACATCGTCGTCTGTGTCGATGTTCTGGAGCACGTCGCCGACCTCGACAAAGTCCTTGTCGAGATTGAGCGCACGCTGCGGCCGGGCGGCGTATTCCTCTACGACACCATCAACCGCAACTTTGTGTCGTCCTTCGTCGCGGTCACGATGGCCGAGGACGTCCTTCGCATGTTGCCGAAGGGCACTCACGATCCAAAGCTCTTCATCCCGCCCAAGCACCTTGCCGCAAGCCTTGCCAAAAGCGGGCTAACGCCCGGCCCCACCAAGGGCCTTGGCCCGCGCGGCCTCACCCGCCGCGGCGACTTCACGTTCGGACCTTTGCCCAGCACCGCGATCATCTACATGGGCATTGCCAGAAAGGATTAGGGGATGGCCGAAGCTGCACTGCTCACCACAGCACTCTTGTTCGGCGGAATGACGCTCTACTCGTTCGGGTTCGCTGCCTTTGTCTTCAATGCCCTTCCGGCGGAAACAGCCGGTCCCCTCATCCGCCAAGCGTTCCCGCACTTTTACCTCTTCGTGCTCGGCTCATCGTTGCTCGGCGCCGTGCTAGTCGTCTGGACCGACCCACTCTCCGCCATCCTCCTCGCCACGGTCGCTGCCACAACGATCTTTGCGCGCCAAATCCTGATGCCGGCCATCAACCGGGCGACCGATACCGGCGCCAAAGGACGGTTCAAGGCGCTGCACGGTTTGTCGGTCGCCATTACGCTCGGCCATATTGTTGCCGCAGCCGTCGTGCTGGTGCGCCTCCAAGGCTAAAGCGCCGGCCTCATGCCACCTGGCGGGCATCGAGATCCAGGGTCTGACCGCCGTGCCCAATCGCCGCGCGGCCTCATCAGAAGGAGGAGCGCCGCGCTACCTCCGTCACGTTTTCGAAGGGGCTCCACGATGGGACGCTGGCTTGGTCTGGCAAGATCACTGGTGATTTACAGCAACCCGGCGTTCACTCGCGCGTACCGCCGCCTCTATGGAGACATCCTCAAGCCAGGCGACGTGGTCTTCGATGTCGGCGCTCATGTGGGCAGCCGTGCCCGCGCGATGCGGGCGGTCGGAGCGCGCGTCATTGCGGTTGAGCCGCAGAAGCTCTTTGCAGGGTATCTGCGCCTCACACTGCCCAAGGACATCGTGCTCATCGAGGCAGCCGCCGGCGCCCGGGAGACCGTCGCCGACATGGCGGTCTCCTCCCGACATCCCACTGTCTCCTCGCTCCAGTCCGCCTTCGTGTCGAACGCCTCCACGGCCCCAGGCTTTGAGCATGTGCGCTGGGATCGCACGGAGCGCGTGTCCATGGTGACCCTCGATAGCCTGATCGAGCGCTACGGGATGCCC
>CAKZYH010000532.1 GCA_937884725.1 uncultured Paracoccaceae bacterium | reverse complement strand
GAGGCCGACACGTCGCCCGCGCAGCGCGCGTAGTTCGGTGCGGCTGGCGCGGACGACATCATCGCCCGCCACGAGGATCTGTCCTGATGCGATGGAGAGGGGGGATTCGAGGCGCAGGATGCTGCGCGCTAGCGTTGATTTTCCAGAGCCAGATTCGCCGACGATGCCTAGGGTTTCGCCCTGTGAGAGCTGGAGCGACACCCCGGACAAAATGGGGTGACGGCGCCCGGGCGCCGTCACCACCAGGTCCTCCACGTGAAGGACCGTTGCCACGCTTAGTCCGCCACCGACAGGGCGTTGTCGACGAGATAGATGCCCGCGGGATGGAGGGAGAAGTTTTCTACCCGGTCGTGGGCCACCGCGACGCGGTTCTTGTAGAAGGCGACGAGGACGGGGAGCTCTTCGGCAATGATTTCCTGCATGCGGTTGACGGCGGCCTGGCGCTCCTCGGGGTCGAAGGCGGCGATGGCCTGTTGGAGCAAGCCATCGAACTCAGCGTTTGACCAGGAGCCAAAGTTTTCCAGCGCGCCCGTGCGGAACGTGAAGTTCGGGAAGTAGGCGGCGTTGCCCGTGGGGGCGGCGTTGGAGGAGAACATCAGCATGTCCGCGCGGCCCTCGCGAAAGTCATCCACGGCGACGGTCCAGTCGCGCAGGATCCGCAGTTCGGTGGTGATTCCGGCGGCCTCCAGGTGCGCCATGAAAAGTTCGGCGGCGGGCTGCATGGAGGGGCGGCCGAGGTAGGAGCGGACCACGACACGGAACGGCTCGCCGTTCAGCTCAAGGCGCGTGTCGCCGTCCGTGTCGGTGATGCCGGCTTCGGCGAGGAGCGCTAGAGCTGCGTCGCGGTCGAAGGCTGTGGGCGTGATGCTCTCATTCGCCCAGGCCTTTTGAGGCGGGAAGATGCCGGCGCCGGGTGCTCCGCCGGCGGTGTTCAGGACGGTTTCGACAATCTCCTCGCGGGGGAGAAGGTGGTCGAGCGCGCGGCGCACACGCACATCGGCGAGCGGGCCTTCGTTGACCTGCATGAAGAAAAACATCAGCCGGCCATCGGCCACCGCCTCCACCTCAAGGTCATCGCGGGTGCTGACGCGGGGCAGATCGCTGTCGGGAAAGTTGGCGGCGATGTCGATGTCGCCGGACTCCAGGGCGAGCATTACCGTTGTTGGATCCTTCACCGTCAGGAGGTCGATGGCGGGTGCCGCGGCGGCGCCGCCCCAATAGTCGTCAAAGCGCGTCATCGAGATGCGCTCGCTGGGGACAATTTCGGCGAGCTGAAACGGGCCGCTGCCGTAGAAGGCGTCGGGCGTTGTTCCCGCCGATAGGATGGAGAGGCCCGGATCGACGAGGTCGTTGAGGAAGGCTGCGTTTGGCGTCCTGGTCTCAATCTGGACCGTGTCGGCGTCCACGACCGTGATGCTGTCTATCCCGATCAACGAGGCAATCCGCTCGTTATAGACCGGGCTTTCGGGGTCGGTGACGCGCTCCAGCGAAAAGCGCACAGCCTCGGCGTCCATCACGGAGCCGTCGTGGAAGGTGACGCCGGGTTTGAGGTCGATTTCCCATGTGGTGGGCGAGAGCGAGCGCGCATCAGCGGCGAGGCGCGGCTCAAGCTCGCCGTCGCGGTTCAGCCAGTACAGCGTCTCGGTGATGCCGGCATCGCTGGTGCGCCATCCGTTCCAACCGATGGCGGGGTCGGGGTTCGGGTTGTCGAAACCGAAGGGGATCGCGATGCGCACCGTGTCGCTGGCGACGGCGGGGGGGCCGGCTAGCGCTGCGAGCGTCAACGAGGCGATGAGAAAGCGGGGAAAACGCTTCATGGTTGGGGTCTCTCTGTGAAAAGCGCTGGGGCGCGGGACATGCGGAACGGCGGGACATGAACGTCCGTGGGGCTCCGCGTCATGGGGTGTTTTCGTCGGTTGGCGGGATGAGCGGCTCAATGATCTCGTGGACTGAGCCGATGGGCGGCAGTCGGCCCAGGACGCCCGCGCGCATGGGCGGTGGGCGATCGGCGCGGGCCATGAAGCCGTCTGGACTTTGGGCGTAGATGCGCACGAGGGCGAGGACGTCGTCGGCGTGCGCCTCGGGGTCGAGATCGCCGAATAGCCAGGTGAAGGCGCCGGGCGCGGTGAGCGAGACAGTGCAGGCGCGTTTGCACTGGCTCATGCATCGTACGCCGCGCGCTACAAAGGCCGGCAGATCACCGCCCTGTTCGGCGATGGCAGCGGCGAGCGCGCGGGCAAAGCGGGCACCGCCACGCTGGTCGGCGTGTTCGTCCTCGCGGCCATCGCGGCAGCGCAAGCAAACAGACAGGACCACGCCAGAGGGGGATGCTTCGGCGCTCATTGGACGCCCTCCCCGCCGTAGATCAGCGCGACCGGAACAAAGCCGGGTGGGCAGCCGACGCCTGGGGGTAAGAGACGGCCGAGCGCGATGGCGCCTGGCATCAGATGGGTGTGCGGTGCGCGGGGTGAGCGCCCACCCGGCGGCGGGATTTTCGTGGTGACTTCCACGCGGCAAAGCGGGCTTTCGGCCACACGGTCCGGACTTGCTTCGAGGAGCATTGCGCCCGCCTCGGCGAGCAGTGTTCCGAGCTTGGCGCCTTCCAGAGCGTCGAGCCGGGCGGTGAGCGTGGGATCCGCACTTCGGATCATGAAGCGGGCCTCGGAAAAGCCTAAGCCCAGGTCGTAGAGGACGGGGTTTGGAGCTTGGGCGGGCGAGTGGCTGTCGGCCCGCATCGCTCCGGCGATGGGCGCTGGATCATTGCCAAGTCGCGTGAGGCCGTGCGCGAGGGGCAGCTGTTTCTGGGCCTTAGGTGCGGCCAGAAGACGGGTCGCTTTGGTGGCTCCGGCCGGCTCACCGGCGGAGAAAAGGGCAAGTCCGTCGGCGAACGTCAGCCGAACGGCTCCGCCCGTCACCGTTGACGTGATGCTTTCGCCATCCACCTCGACGTTCGGACGCTCTCCGGGGGGCGTCATGAACTCGGCCACGGCGCCGTGGCAGCCGACGACCACCGCTGTGTCGGGCTGGGTCAGCGCGCGCTCCAGCGTGGACTGCAAAGTCGTGGGCAATGCGAACGTCGCCACGGGGGTGTGCTCGATGGCCGACAGTCGGGCCGGGAGAGCAGCGACGACGGCTTGGCGGGTGGTGTGATCTGCGCTGCCCCAGCCGGCGATTTCCTCACCGGTGCGGCCACAGCCGATGCACACGCGCGCTGCCTCGTGAAGCCGGCAGATCCCAATGCAAGGACTGGCCGCCGGCATGGCGGCAGCGTTCATGGCTTTCGCCGATGGTTCGCGTATGGCCGGACGGTGGGCAGGCGCGGAGGCAGCGCGAACGCATCGTCGCAAACGTTGGAAGACGTCCCGTGCAGGGGATACGGCCCGCAGTAGGCCAAGCTCATCGCGCGGTGCGACCGGCGTCGTGACATCACGTCCCTCCTTCCCGGCGCACCCCGGCCGGATGTGGGGTTAATCTGACGTCGGCAGGTCTCCTGGCTCGCGGGTCTCAGCCTCGCCCGGCCTTCCCGGTTCCCCGGTTTCCCGGTTCCCCAGTGGCGTTTTCGGACGGTGCTCACCGCTCACAGTTGCGGGGGCAGCTCCGGTCTCACGTTTCCCCGACGGGGGTCGCGCTCACCGGATTCCCTTTTGATCCCTTGCGGGAACCGACGAAGCCAAATTGGCTTGGAAGCGCGCGCGCGGCAAGGGGCATTGTCGCACTGCACAAAATTTCGCACCGACCGCCAGCTGAGTGATCGGGTGAAATCAGCTTCGAAGGTCTAGTCTTATCCCCTCCTGGGGGATAGGATTGCCAGATGAAGCACGAAAGCCATCCCGAGATCGTGAAGCGGCTGAAACGCAGCGAAGGTCACCTGCGTAAGGTCATTGAAATGCTGGACGACGGGAGGCCCTGCCTCGACATCGCCCAACAGCTTTATGCCGTTGAGCGGGCCGTCACGGCGGCCAAAGCTGCGCTCATCCATGACCACGTGGAGCATTGCCTCGCCGACGCGGACGCGACGCCCGAAGCGCGTGATGCTCGGCTCGCCGAGTTTCGCACCATCACCCGCTATCTGTGAGGCAAGACCGCCATGAACCTTACAGCGATGATCGAGACAGGTGCCGCCAACCCGGTGGTGTTGTTCGCTGTGGCGCTGATCCTTGGGGCGCTGCACGGGCTGGAGCCTGGCCACTCCAAAACGATGATGGCGGCGTATCTGGTCGCGGTGCGCGGGACTGTCAGTCAGGCGGTGCTATTGGGCCTTTCGGCGGCGTTCAGCCATGTCATCATTGTGTGGGTGCTGGCGCTCGCCGCGCTTTCGTTGGGCGACGAGCTCATCGGGGACCCGCTCGAGCCCTACTTTATGATCGTGTCGGGCGTTTTGATCCTCGCGAGCGCGGGGTGGATGCTGCGGAACACGCTCCGCGAACGCGCCGGCCACGCGCACAGGCACGACACCGGCCACTCCCACGGCCATGACGCGCCCCATGGGCACAATCATAGCCACGGGCACGGCCACCATAACGTGCATCACAATGAGGCGTTGGAGGACGACGTGCACCTCGATGCCCATGCCCGCGCGCACGCTGCCGACATCCGGGCGCGCCTGGCGAGTGGGAAGACCGGCGCTTGGCAAACGATGCTGTTTGGGTTTTCCGGCGGCCTTGTCCCCTGCCCCGCTGCCATCACCATTGCCATCGTGTGCCTGCACCTTGGCAAGTTGACGCTGGGTGTGACGCTGGTCGGGGCGTTCTCCTTAGGACTGGCGGCGACGCTTGTTGTGATCGGCGTTGTGGCGGCGGTTGGGCTCAGCTACGCCGCCACCCGCAGCCATCGCATCGATGCCCTTATCGCGCTCGCGCCTTGGGTGTCGGTCGGCATGATCGCGTTCGTCGGCGTTGTGATGATTGCAGCGGGCGCGCTTCACATGGGAGCCCACCACTAGCGCCCACCCTCAGATGCGTTGGCCGGCTTCGCTGAAGCGCATTTCGTGCTCGGCGTCCCAGTGGAGGCCGTGGCTGCTGCCCTCCTCCGGCACCGGTAAGGCACCGTCTTGGCGCACGGTGATGGCTGAGCCGTCCGGCGTTGTGAGGTGCACCAGCGTTTCCGCGCCAAGGGGTTCGGCATAGACAACGCGCGCCTCAAGGTTTGAGGCGCCACCGTTGGTGAGGCGCACGTGCTCGGGGCGGATGCCGACTTGGGTGCCGGGCGCGGGGGAGCCGCCGAACTGGGCGGCGTCCAGGAAGTTTGTGGGTGGGGAGCCGATGAAACCCGCGACGAACGCCGTTTTCGGGTTGGCGTAGACCTCAAGAGGGGCGCCGATTTGGTCCGCGACGCCGGCGGTCATGACGATCATGCGGTCGGCGAGCGTCATCGCCTCCACCTGGTCGTGGGTGACGTAGAGCGAGGTGACGCCAAGCTCGCGCTGGAGCGTTTTGATTTCCAGGCGCATTTGCACGCGCAGCTTGGCGTCAAGGTTGGAGAGCGGCTCGTCGAACAAGAACACCGCGGGTTTGCGCACGATGGCGCGGCCCATGGCAACGCGCTGGCGCTGCCCGCCGGAGAGCTGCCGCGGCTTGCGTTTGAGGTACGGGGTCAGCTCGAGCATGTCGGCGGCTTTGGCGACGCGCGCCTCAATTTCGGCGCGCGGCACACGCGAAATCTTCAGCGAATATGCCATGTTGTCGAACACGCTCATGTGCGGATAGAGCGCGTAGGTCTGGAACACCATGGCGATATCGCGGTCCATGGGTTCGGTGTCGTTCATCGGCGTGTCGTTGATCTTCACTGTGCCGGCCGAGACTGTCTCCAGGCCAGCGACCATGCGCAAAAGCGTTGATTTTCCGCAGCCGGACGGGCCGACGATGACCACGAACTCGCCGTCCTCGATGTGCATGTTGACGCCGTGGATGACTTCGGTGTCGCCGAAGGATTTTTTCAAATTTTCGAGCGTGACCGTTGCCATTGTTATTTCTCGCTGTCGACAAGGCCGCGCACGAAAAGCCTTTGCATACTGATGACGACTATGACGGGTGGGATCATCGCAAGCAGTGATGTTGCCATGATGACTGGCCAGTCCGCGGTGTCGTCACCGGACGGGAACATTTGTTTGATGCCCATCACGATGGTGTTCATGGACGGGTCTGTGGTGATGAGGAGCGGCCACAAATACTGGTTCCAGCCGAAGATAAAGAGGATGACGAAGAGCGCGGCGATGTTGGTCCGGCTCATGGGCAGCAGGATGTCGAAGAAGAACCGCATGGGGCGGGCGCCATCGACCCGCGCAGCCTCGGCAAGTTCGCTCGGCACAGTCATGAAGAATTGGCGGAAGAGGAAGGTTGCTGTGGCCGAGGCGATGAGGGGCAGGATGAGGCCGGAGTACGAGTTGAGCATGCCAAAGTTGGCCGCGACTTCGTAGGTGGGCACGATGCGCACTTCCACCGGCAGCATCAGCGTGACGAAGATCAGCCAGAAGAAGATCTGGCGGCCGGGGAAACGGAAGTAGACGATGGCGAATGCTGACAACAGCGAGATGATGATTTTCCCGACGGCAATGCCCGTCGCCATGATGGCTGAGTTGAACAGCATTGTGGCGACGGGGGCGTTGACGCCAGAGGTTAGCGCGCGCGTGTAATTCTCGACGAGCTTGTCGCCGGGGAGCAATGGCATCGGTGGGCGGACGATGGCTTGCTGCTCGACAGTTGACGCCACGAACGCAAGCCAGATGGGGAAAAAGATGAATGCAACGCCGATGATCATCCCGACGTGGGTGAGCCAGAGGCCGGCGCCGCGCTTTTCGACCATGCGACCACGATCCGCCATCAGTAGTGCACCCGCCGTTCAATGAATTTGAATTGGATCACCGTGAGAAGCGCCACCAACGCGAGCAGGATGACTGACTGGGCAGCGGATGAGCCAAGGTCTTGGCCGACAAACCCGTCTGAGTAGACTTTATAGACCAGGATTGTTGTCGCCTGTTGTGGGCCGCCTGAGGTGATGGTGTGGATAACGCCGAAGGTTTCGAAGAAGGCGTAGACCACGTTCACGACCAGCAAGAAGAAGGTGATCGGCGAGAGCAGCGGAAAGACGATGGTGCGGAACCGCGTCCAGAAGCGTGCGCCGTCGATGGCGGCGGCTTCGATGACCGAGCGCGGAATGGCTTGGAGGCCGGCGAGGAAGAACAGAAAATTGTAGCTGATGCGGCCCCACGCTGAGGCGACGACCACGAGGCCCATCGCTTCGTTTTCGTTGAGCACGTGGTTCCAGTCATAGCCCAGTTGGCCGAGGTACCATGTGATGACGCCGACGCGGGTGTTGAACATGAAAAGCCACAGGACGCCCGCCACGGCAGGCGCGACGGCGTAGGGCCAGATGAGGAGCGTGCGGTATGTGCCCGACCCTTTGATGAGTCGGTCCGCAAGGACGGCCAAGAACAGCGCGACGCCCATGGAGACCACCGTCACCAGCGTTGAGAAGATCGCCGTGGTGACGAATGAGGCGCGGTAGAAGGGGTCGGACAGCAGGAACTCGAAGTTGCCGAGCCCGACGTAGGTCATCGACAGGCCGAACGGGTCCGGGATGAACAGCGACTGCCAGATGGCCTGCCCCGCGGGATAAAAGAAAAAGACCGCCGTGATGACGATCTGCGGCGCGATCAACGCCAGCGGCAGCCATACACCTTTGAAGGTGATGCGCTTTTCCATGGGGCGGATTTCCGGTCGTGTCGCTCAAAGGCGCACGCCCCGACCGGTTGGCCGGGGCGTGCTTAAACGCGCTTAGTTGTTGGCGCGTTCGAAGCGACGCAGCAGAGCGTTGCCCCGCTCAACCGCGCTGTCGAGGGCGGCTTGGGCATCCTTATCGCCAGCCCACACGGCTTCCAGCTCTTCGTCGATGATCCCGCGGATCTGGTCGAACGAGCCCAGGCGCAGACCCTTGGAGTTGCCGGTCGGCTCGTTCGCCGTCATCTGAATGACCGCGATGTCGGTGCCGGGGTTCTCGTCGTAGAAGCCCATCTCGCGGGTCGCTTCGCTGGCGGCCCCGGTGATTGGCAGGTAGCCGGTGTCCTGGTGCCACTTGGCTTGGATGTCGGTGGACGACAGGAAGTTCAGGAACGCGGCGACCGCCTCATACTCCTCGTCGGTGTGGCCTTCCATGACCCACAGCGAGGCGCCACCGATGATGGTGTTTTGCGGCTCGTCCTTCAGCGCGGACCAGTAGGGCAGCGGGCGGACTTCAAAGTCGAATTCGGCCTCGGCCTTGATGCCGGCATAACCGGCGGAGCTTTCAGTGAAGAGCGCGCACTCGCCGGCGCGGAAGTTGGCACCGCCCTCGTTGCGGCGGCCGGCGTAGATGAATTTGCCGTCCTGCGCCCACTCGCCCATGGCGCCGATGTGGGCGACTTGCGCGGGAGAGTTGAAGGCGAGCTCAGTGTCGGTGCCGCCGAAGCCGTTGTCCTGCGTGGCGAACGGCGTGTCGTGGTAGGCCGACATGTTTTCTAGGTGGATCCAGCTCTGCCACGCCGTGGTGAGCGGGCAGTCCACGCCGGCGGCGGCCAGGCTGTCGAGCACCTCGCCCACATTCTCCCAGGTGGACAGGTCCACGTCCGGGTCGATGCCGTTCGCTTGCAGCAGGTCGCGGTTCACCCAGAGGACGGGCGTCGATGAGTTGTAGGGGAACGACAGCATGTCGCCGTCGGGCGAGGTGTAATAGCCCTTCACCGAGCCGATGTACGCGTCTTGGTCAAAGTCATCGCCCATGACCTCGAAGACCGGGCGCACGGCACCTTCGGCGGCCATCATCGTGGCCGTGCCGACTTCGAACACCATCAAAAGTTCGGGCTGCTCGCCGGCGCGGAAGGCGGCGATGCCGGCGTTCAGCGTCTCCGAGTAGTTGCCCTTGTGGCTTTCGACGACCTTGTAGTCGCTCTGCGAGGCGTTGAACGTGTCGACCTGCTCGGCGACCAGCTCGCCCAGACGGCCGGTGAAGGCGTGCCAGAATTCGATTTCGGTTTGCGCGTAGGCGACATCCGCCGAGACCATCGCGGCGACAATTGCGAGCGCTGATACAGTGCTTTTCATCGAGAGCTCCTCCTCGTTCATTTTTCTGTTGCACCCGCACATAACACTTAGATGACGGGCGCTATTGAACGCAGATGATACGCTGAAGAGCACGAAGTCCAGGCCAACACAGGTTGGCCAACAGGTTCCAGAGGACGCAGGCGGGGCCGAGGGGAGCGATGAGCGGCGGGCTGGCGATGAGCGCGATCATGCTCCCAGAAACACCATGGCGAGCGTGATGGTCGCCGCCGCGGTCCATCGCCGCGGCGGTTGGCGCGTCTATCCTTGCAGCCGGCACCGCGCTGGAACGCCTTAGCGGTCTGCCCCCTGCCAGAACGGGCGGGCGCACTCCGCCCGCCGTTCAGCCTCGGACATGCCGATGTCGCGCAGTCCGGCTTCATCAAGACGAGCGAGGTGCGCGCGGGTCCGCATGCGCCGGTGCCAGAGGCTGAGGATGGTCACCAGTTGGAGCCACTGCAGGGGACCAAATGTGCGGCGGGCGCGCAGGTCGGAGGGGGACGCTGCGATGAGGTGCTGATTGATATGTGACATAGGCGCACAAATGCCGTCAGAATATCTCGCTCGACAAACGATGATTAGGGCGATCTAGTGTGAGTGTTGCTCACACTTGCCGGTTAGGACCATGGCCGCACTGCCCCCGCTGACAGCCCTGCGCGCGTTTGAAGCTGCGGTCCGTCATGGCCGCATGACGCGCGCCGCCGATGAGCTCAGCGTGACCCATGGCGCGATCAGCCGCCAGGTCCGGCTGCTAGAGGAAATGCTGGGCACACAGCTTGTGGAGCGCACTCGCGAGGGGCTCGTGCCGACCGCGACCGGTGCGGCCTTGGCGCAGCAGTTGGCGCGCGGTTTTCGCCACATCGAGGCGGGCGTGGCGGCGGCGAGCCAGGCGGGCGGAGGCGCGGTCGATGTGTCGTGTATGGGCACGTTCACCATGCGCTGGCTGATCCCGCGGCTTGGCCGATTTGCCCTCGCCCACCCCGACATTGACGTGCGCTTGATGCAGTCCGATGCGCCCATCAACTTCGCGCGCGGCGGCTACAGCGTTGCCATCCGCGTCACCGATCATCCAATGCCGGACGATGCCGTCGTGACGCACCTTTTCGCCGAGCGGTGTGGGCCGGTGCTGTCGCCCGAGTTGGCCGATCGGCTGAACCTCCGGTCCGCGGCGGACCTTGCGGATGCGCCTCGGTTGGGCACCCGCACGCGCCCTGGCGGGTGGGCGACTTGGTGCGCGAGTGCCGGAATCCCAGCGCTCGAGGCGGGCACGAGCTATGAGCATTTTTACTTTATGCTGGAGGCCGCCGCGGCCGGGCTCGGCGTTGCGATCGCGCCGGAGCCGCACGTGGCTGATGACCTTGCGGCCGGGCGGCTTGTTGCGCCGTTCGGTCTTGTTCCCTCAGGGCTCGATTACGTGGCCGCACGGCGGAAGGACGCGCAGCACACGGTGCGCCGGTTTTGCGAGTGGCTTGGGCAGGAGGCGAAGGCCGGCGCGCATGGCCTTCACCCTGCACCCGTCACCCAAGAGCCCGCCGGGAACGCCCCAACACGAAAGGGTACAGCCCCATGACATTCGCCGTCCTTGCCGACATTCACGGCAACTCCTTCGCGCTGAAAGCGGTGTTGGAGGACATGGCCCGCTGCGGCGTGACGCGGGCCGTCAATTTGGGCGACCATGTGAGCGGACCGATCGATCCGGCCGGCACAGCCGATCTTCTGTTGGCGCAAGATTTTGTCACCATCCGCGGCAACCACGACCGCTGGCTCACCGAGCAAGCGCCCGCCGACATGGGGGCGTCCGACAAGGTGGCCTTTGACCTCCTGCAACCGGCGCATCTTGATTGGCTGAGAGCTTTGCCAGCGACCGCGACGTATGGCGAGGACGTGTTCTTGTGCCACGGAACGCCGTCGAGTGACGTGACGTATTGGCTGGAGCGGGTGGAGCCCAACGGTGTTGTTCGCCCAGCATCGCGCGCGGAGGTGGAGCGCGAAGCGATGGGCATTGAGGCGAGGCTTATCCTGTGCGGTCACACCCACTTGCCGCGAGTCGCTCAGCTGGAGCGTGGGACGACCATCCTCAATCCGGGAAGCGTTGGGTTGCCGGCCTATGATGATGACGTGCCGGTCTATCACCGCATGCAAACGGGTACGCCGAACGCGTCGTACGCCATTGTGGAGGGCGCGGGGCGGGACAGGACGATCACCTTCCGGTCGATCCCCTATGACGCTGAAGCCGCGTCGCGGATGGCGGCCGGGCACGGCCGGGACGATTGGGCCCGCGCGCTTGCCACCGGATGGCACGAGCCCTGACCGGCGCCAGCGGTTGCCTCTTGATTGGCGGAGCGAGGACCGTCGCCCGCGCCTCTGGGCCACTTCGAGCGAAATCACTCCCCGTTGGGCGGCAACAACCGTGTGACCAGCCCCGCCAGCATTGCGGTACTGAGGCCGAAGTTGAGCACGCCGGTGACCGCCGCGATAGCGCCGAGGGTCCGCAAACCCTCATTCAGGACGATGTCGCCATAGCCTAGCGTCGTATAGGTCACCAGCGCGAAGTAGATGCCCTCGCGCCAGTTGAGATCTGCGTCGAAGCCGATGATCACCGCGGCCCAAATCGCCACCTGCGCCAGGTGGGCGAACGTGATCGTTGCAAATGCGACGACGATAAGAACGCCCCAAAAGAAACGCGGCTGCGTCTGCTGCAAGCGCTTAGCCACAAAGCGAAGCTCATTCACCAACGTCACCAGCATCGCAATGTGCAACAGCGAGCAAACACTGAGCACTATGATGCCGATCAAGAGTTG
>CAKZYH010000531.1 GCA_937884725.1 uncultured Paracoccaceae bacterium | reverse complement strand
CCCATACGGCTTGTGACGATAGCGATCTTCGCATCGCGATTAAGGTTGTCCAACAGGGCTGCCGTGACTCGCAGTGGTCCGAGGCTGTTGATCTCAAACTGACGTCGTATTCCTTCCCAGTCGAGCTCAGGCAGTTCCTCGCGCCCCATAATACCTGCGTTGTTGATGAGGACATCGATCTGTCGATTGCCCAGGGCATTTCGCAGCGTTGCGACGCAGCTATCATCAGACACGTCGATGCCGGTGATCGCCTCAACTCCGAGCGCGGTCATGGCGTCCGTTGTCTTCCGGCAGATACCTATCACATCGTCACCCCGGGCGAGAAACTGTCGGCAAAGCTCAAGTCCAATTCCGCGGTTACTTCCAGTGATGGCGATAGTAGGCATAAAATTCTCCTGTTTGGGTCATGGTGCATTGGTGAGCTCAACGTATGAGCACTTCAACTACGAGCCGGGCAGCTGCCGCATCCGAGTATTACTGTTGTCGATCAGGGCTCAGACATACGTGCCGGAACCGCCAATAATTCCGTCATGTGTCACCAGTGCTCTGGCCCGCTTGGGAATTTCTGGCCTGGATTTCCTAGCCTCAATGCAACATTGGCCGCCCCGTACCCGTTGATACAGTGAGTCGGCGAGGGAACAGCCAGCGCGACAAGCCCCGCGTCACGCGCGGCATCACTACATAGGTCATCAACAGCACATTGCAGAGAGTACTCATCAACACGGCAAGCGGCCGGGGGAGAACCTGAAGCACGTTGGCCAGGATCGGGGCCAGAAAGAGGATCAACGGGTAGAGTCCGATCACCGTCGCAATAACCATTTTGTGCTTCGCTGGCGGGCGGTGACTGGCTCCGGCCGGGATCTGAAACCAGAATTCGAGTCCGGTGATCTTCTGGATTTGCACGTTGCCCACCGTGAAAGCCTCGCCTCGCTTTAGCCAATCACGGGCCGTTTCCGATGCTTGCCAGGCGGAGAGCTGCTCCGGCGTCGCGTAGCGAAACAAGAGCACATAGTCTTGAGTAGCCGGATTGGACGGGCGGAGCACTTGCGCGCCCTGGTGGCCTTCGAAGGTCTCAGCAGCCTCGATCACACCGGCCAACCATTTCTCGTAAGCTTCTACGCGTTCTGGGTGGATACGTCGTCGCACGATCACCGATACACCGTTTTCATTGCTCTTCATCGTGTTGGGACAGTAAGGTTCTCAGACCCCTGCCCGCGTCATCGGTGCCGATGATGACACGCCCGATAGCGCCTCGATCACCAGCTCGGCAGCGACGCGACCGGAGGTCTGCTGCTGGCCGGTGATGAGGTTACCGTCGCGGACAGCGAACGCCTCCCACAGCGGAGCCACAACGAAAGTCGTGTCTGGCAAAGCGCGGGCCTCGGTCTCGATCCAGAAGGGCTGGACTTTCTGGCCGACGGACTTTTCGACGTCCTTCTCCTCCTCATTCGAGAAACCAGTCCACGTCTTGCTGGTGACCAGCAGCTCGCCAGTGGACAGCTTGGCCTTGAGCAAGACGCACGTGCCGTGACAGAGGAGAGCGGTAGGCTTGCCGATCTCGTAGAATGCGGCGACAAGGGCATGCAAGGCATGGTTATCGATGAAGGTGACCATGGGGGATTGCCCCCCGGCTAGGAGGATGGCGTCGTAGTCTGCGACGTTCACGTCGGCGATGCTTGCGGTGTTGTCAAGCAGACTGGCGTGGGACGGAGATTTCTTGAAACCCAACGAGAGGAGATCGCGGACGGAGTAGCCGCTATCGTCCTCGGGGTCGGAGTAGCTATCAGTCTGCAGCGTACCACCCTCAGGGCTGCGGATCTCAACGTCGTAGCCGGCCTCGATGAACGTGGCGTAGGGGTGGGTGAGCTCAGCCAGCCAGAAACCGATGGGCCAGCCGGTGAGGGGGCCGACGGCGGGGTTGGCAGCGACGATCAGGATGGTCTTTTTCTTATCGGAACTGCTCACGTCGGTATTGGCACTCATGGTGGTTTACTCCTTGGTCGACATAACCATCATGCAGAGCGTTTTATGTTGCGTCAAATAAAATATATGCAATTAACTGTTGCACAAAATGAAACTATTAATCGTGTGTCTTGCGGCACCGACGCCACGTCGCGTCGCCCCTGTTCAGCCGTTCCGCGCTCCAACGTGATTGTCGCCAGTGACTTCGGCTGCTGCCGCAACCCAGAGCCCCCGCAGCCAGCGGTGGGCGGGGTCGGCGTCTACACGCGGATGCCATATGAGATTCACTGCATACGGTTCGAGCTTGAGAGGCGGCTCGACGATCACCAGTTCGAGCGAGGCGGCCAGTATGATCGCTACGCGCCGAGATAGTGTCAGCACATAGTCGGAGTCCGCGACCAACGCTGCTGCTGCCTGAAATGACGGGACGGCGCGCAGAACGCGACGCTCGAGCCCTTGCGCGTGCAACAGGTCATCCATGCGCCCACCCGACCGGCCCCTCGGCGCGACTTGAACATGGTCCAATCCAACAAAACGCTTGAGTGTCATCCGTTGACCCGCCAGCGCATGGCCTTTTCGAAGCACGCACACAGGACGATCGGTGATGAGTATTTGCGTCATGATCTCGGGCGGCAGCTCGTCATAGACCCCGATGGCTAGATCGGTGCTGCCTTGTCGCAGTGCCTCAGCATCGTCGCCTGTGGC
>CAKZYH010000530.1 GCA_937884725.1 uncultured Paracoccaceae bacterium | reverse complement strand
GCCGACCGCGCCGCCCGGCTCCACATCATCACCCCGCTCGGCTTCGGCCCGGCGGATGTTGTGGTCGCGGTGCCGGAAAGCTGGATCGACGTCGACACCATGGCCGACCTTGCCGATGTCGCCGAGCGCCACCGCGCGCGCCACGGCACGACGCTCCGGGTCGCCACAAAGTTCTTCAACCTCACCCGCCGCCACTTCGCCGCCCACGGCGTGGAGGACTACCGGATCGTCGAAAGCGCCGGGGCGACGGAGGGCGCGCCCGCTGCCGGAACCGCCGATCTCATCGTCGACATCACCACCACGGGCGCGACGCTCACGGCCAACCAGCTGAAGATCCTAGCCGACGACCCGATCCTGACCAGCGAAGCCAGCTTCGTCGCCTCCCGGCGCGCGGCCTGGTCGGCGGACCTTGTCGCCCTCGCGGTCACCATCACCGACCGCATCGCCGCCGAGCTGCGCGCATCAGAGATCTTAGAGCTACGCGCCTTGGTTCCCGATGCCCAAGCGATCTTCGCCGAAGCAAAAGAGAGCTTCGCCGCCCGCGCCCCGTTCGGCACCGAAGCCACTCCGCTCACGCTGCACGTCGCCCGCCGCCGCGCCTCCCAATGCGCCGCATGGCTTCGCCTCAAGGGCGCCGAAACGGTGGTGATCGCGCAGGTGTCCGACGTTTACGAGCCGAACCCGCTGTCCCAGAAGCTCAGCGAAGCCCTCAGGTCGGCCTGACGAACGCCGCCCGGTCCGCCGCCACCGCCTCTCGAAACGCACAGCCGGTGAGGTGGTGGTTCACCAGCCCCGCCGCCTGAAACAGCGCGGTCATCGTCGTTGGCCCCACAAAGCGCCACCCGGCCTTCTTCAACGTCTTCGACGCCGCCGCCGCCTCCGGCAGAATACTAGAGGCCATCAAGTCATCCTTGGTGAACGGCTCATCGACCTCCGGTGGCTCGTGACGCCACAAAAAGCCGCCGAGCGAGCCCTCACGATCGATCAGATCGGCAGCACAGCGCGCGTTGTTGATTGCCGCCTCAATCTTCCCTCGGTGGCGAATAATCCCAGCATCGCCGAGCAACCGCTCCACATCGGCCTCGCCAAACCGCGCGACCTTCTCGATCTGAAACCCCGCAAAGGCGGCGCGAAAATTCTCGCGTTTGCGCAAAATCGTCAGCCACGACAGGCCCGACTGAAATCCCTCCAGGCAGACCTTTTCGAACAGGCGCGTGTCATCGCCCTGCGGACGGCCCCACTCCTCGTCGTGATAGGCGAGATAGTCGGCATGGCCGCCGTACCAGAAGCACCGCAGCTTGCCGTCCGGGCCCTCAATCAAACCCTCAGTCATTTGGCAAAAATCCCCCCATGAGGGTTAACCAAGGGTTACCGCCGGACAATCCAGCGCGTTCCCCATCCGCGAAAGTGTTGCTAAAAGGTTACCAGCAAGCCAGCGGGTGTCGTTATGCAGCGCATTTTTCCACTGACTGTCGCCGTTATCCTGGCGCTCATGCCCGCGGCCGCCATGGCCGACTTCAGCCCCAGTGCGCTCGGCCAGGCGTTTTACCGCACCATGTTCGGCCTGGAATATGCCGCCCACAACGGCGATGCGACACGGGTGAAGCGCTACACCAACACGGTGCGCTTTTACGTCGACGACCGTTCAGGCCTCAACCGCGGCCCCGCCGCCAAAAAGTTTGTGGCCAGCCTGCCCCGCACCATCCGCAACTTCAAAGGCACGTTGGTGAACCGCCCGTCAGCGGCGAACTTTAAGGTGGTGCTCGTCCGCAGCCGCGACTTTGCTGATGTGGTGGCGGGTGAACTCAACGCCGACGCCATCGCCATGAACGCCAAGTGCCTGGTGGGCGTGCAAA
>CAKZYH010000529.1 GCA_937884725.1 uncultured Paracoccaceae bacterium | reverse complement strand
TCATGCTCGCCGGCTGCTTCTCGTTCGGCCTGCAGGACGCCAAGCTGGAGCCAATCCCCCGCAACGCTGAGCGCGAGCGGACCGTCAACGCGGGCGAAGCCATCCGCGCCATCAACGGCTTCCGCATTTCCCGCGGTCGCGCGCCGCTCCGGATGGATCCCAAACTCAACGCGGTCGCCGCCTCCACAGCCCGCGAAATGGCCCGGCGGCGGCAAATCAAGACCGAGATGCACACCACCGCCGGCCTGCAACGCCGCCTCGACGCTGCCAACTATCCAGCGAGCGCAGCGGCCGAAAACCTCGCCGGCGGCTTCCCGACGCTCGACCAAGCCATCGAGGGCTGGAAGGGCAGCCGCGGTCACCGCCGCAACCTCCTCAACCGAAACGTGACCCACGCCGGCATCGGCCTCGTGGTCACCGATAGCGGCCACCGCTCCTACTGGGTGCTCCTGTTCGCACGGCCCGAAACCCCGGGCGGTCCGGCGTGAGCGTCCTCATCGCCCCCTCGATCCTCGCCGCCGACTTTGCCGCCATCGGGGCCGAAGCGCGCGCCGCGGAGGCCGCCGGCGCCGACTGGCTGCACCTTGACGTGATGGACGGCCATTTCGTGCCCAACATCTCGTTCGGCCCCGCGCTCGTCGAAGCGATCTCGCGCCACGTCAGCATCCCGCTCGATGTGCACCTGATGATCGCCCCGCCCGAGCCATACCTTGCCGCCTTCGCCAAGGCCGGCGCCGCGCGCATCAGCATCCACGCCGAGGCCACCAACCACCTCGATCGCTCCCTCACGGCCATTGCCGAGGCCGGCGCCATCCCGGGCGTCGCCATGAACCCGGCGACCCCGGCAAGCGTCGTCGCCCCGGTGCTGCACCGCATCGGCCTCATCTGCGTGATGACCGTCAATCCAGGGTTCGGCGGCCAGTCCTATCTGCCCAACGCCAACGACCAGATCGCCGCCGCCGCCAGCGTCGCCGCCGGCCGCGACATCCGGATCGAGGTGGACGGCGGCGTCAACGCCGACACCGCGGGGGCCGCAAAGGCTGCGGGCGCCGACGTCCTGGTGGCAGGCTCAGCCGTCTTCGGCAAACCAGACTACGCCGCCGCCATCGCAGGCTTGCGCGCCGCATAGCGATCACCACCCAAGGGCACTCGCCAGACCAGCTGAAGCAGCTTAAGGTTGTCGCAGAACCCGCGAGTGCCCCATGGCCTTTCTCGATGCCCTCACCGCCGTCCCCGCCGCGGCGCTCAACCTCATCGTCCCGCCGCTGTGCTTGTCGTGCCGCAAGCCCATCACCGAACCGCGCAACCTTTGCGCCGATTGCTGGCGCGATCTCGGCCTCATCTCCCGCCCCATCTGCGACATTACCGGTGCCCCCCTCGCGTTCGACGCCGGCCCCGGCGCGCGCTCGCCGGAGCTGCGCTGGAACCACCCGCTCTACGACAAAGCCCGCGCCGCAACGGTCTTCAGCGACACCAGCCGCCGCCTGGTCCACGCGCTGAAATTCCACGACACGCCGGGCGTCGCACCCCTGATGGCCCGGCTCATGGCCCCCGCCATCGCCGACCTCGCGGAGGAGGCCGACGTCATCGTCCCCGTTCCGCTCCACCGCTCGCGCCTCGCAGCGCGCAAGTTCAACCAGGCCGTCGCGATCGCCGATGCCTTATCGCCGCTCGTCGGCAAACCCGTCGACCGGTTCAGCCTCGCCCGCATCCGCGCCACGGCAAAGCAAAGCGGCCTGCGCCACACCGACCGCGCCGACAACCTCGACCGCGCCTTCGCCGTCACCGCGCCCGATAAAATCAGAGGGAAAAGTGTCCTCGTTGTGGACGACGTCCTCACCTCCGGCGCCACCGCGGACGCCATCGCACTCGCCCTGAAAGGCGCCGGTGCATCCCTGGTCTACGTCGCAGTCTTTGCAAAAGTGGTTGGCGGAGCCGCGGAACCTGTTTAACGCGCCTTGTCACTCAGATGTCACACGCCATCTGTGCATAATCGTCCGGCAGTGGAGAGTACCGGTGGAGAAAGTTGAGATTTTTACCCGCGACTATTGCGGGTACTGCACCATGGCTAAGCGCCTGTTAGACCAGAACAATGTGACGTTCACCGAATACAACGCGTCGAAGGATCCAACGTTTCGCGACGTCATGATCAAGCGCAGCGGCCGGCGGACCTTCCCGCAAGTCTTCATCGGTAAAGTCCACGTGGGCGGCGCTGACGATCTCGCGGCCTTCACCCGCGCTGGCAAGCTGCAGCCCGCCCTCGCCGGCGAGGTCTGATGCAGATTGGCGCCAGGGCACGGCGCGGCTTGACCCGACCGGCTGGGGACACCTTCGAACCGGTCACTAGGGTCAATCGCGCCATAACACTCTTGCGCCACGCCCGTTGAGCGCGCCTGCCCCTCAGAATTGGCGAAGCTCATGCACCGCTGGCGGCGCTCGCATCCGACCGACGCCAGCGCCCTCGAAGCTGATGCGACAGCAAACCCCGCTCCTCTTCGTCGCCGACTCCATCACATCGGCTGATGTGAGGAGCGCAAACTCATGATCAGCTTAAAACTCCAATGCTCCAACGGGCACCGGTTTGACGGTTGGTTCGCGTCCTCAGCGAGCTTTGAGAGTCAGGTCGAACGGGGCCTTTTGACGTGCCCGCACTGCGGTGACACGACGATAACGCGGGCGCTCATGGCTCCCGCTATCCGGCCCAGCCGCTCCGCCGCACGCCACCCCAGCGACGAGCGTGAGATCGCACCGGCGGGAGAAGTCACCATTTTGCCGCCCGAGCCGGCCAGCGGCCCCGTCGACCCGGACGTCGCAAAAATGCGCGCAATGGTCAAAGCGTTACGGGATGCTGTGCGCGAAAACGGCACCGATGTTGGCAAGGCCTTCCCGGAGGAAGCCCGCAAAATACACTATGGCGAGGCCGAGGAGCGCGGCATTTACGGCCAAGCCACCCTCGACGACGCCAAAGCCCTCTGGGACGAAGGCATCGAGGTCGTCCCACTGCCGTCACTGCCGGAAGACAAAAACTAATCCACCACGGGGCGTGGTGGATCCGAGTGTGGGGCCAGTCCTACCGCAGCGTCAGCAGCCCGGCCCGTCGATCAGCTCCAGCTCTGCCAGCCGCGCCGTGAGCCCAAAACCGCCGTAGTCAAACAGTACGTTGTACGCCACGCCGTTCGACATGAGCGAGTAGCTCATCTCCGTTTCCGGCACCTTCTCGCCTGCCCCATCGCTCTGCTTGAAATAGCTCATGGTCACCCGGTAGACGGCCATGTCGATCGCGCCTTCCATCACCCGAAGCGCTTCAACCTCGCGGGCGCGCGCGCCCGGCAGGCCCGTCCGTTCAGGGCCAATCAGCGCGGTGGTGTCATAGACCTGATCGCCGCTCTCATCGGCCGGGTAAAGCGGCGCCTCCAAAACCCGCTCGCCCTCCGCCGCGGCGTCGAGCAGAAGCAGCGTGTGCGCCACAGGAAAAAGCCCACGACGCAACTCAAACGAGGTATCCTTCGGCTCGCGCACCTCAACATTTATCCCAGACGCCCGCGCCGTCGCCTCGCCGCGCAAGCTCGACTGCTGCTGGCCATCCACCTTAATCTCATTCACGAACGAGAACGTCGGCGGATCCATGGTCTCATAGCTCGACACGCGCTGGTCGGTGGTCTGCACCGTCCCCTCGCGATCCGTCACCCGGGTCACATCGCGCATGGTCGTGGAAAAGCCGTCGCAGATGGACCCGGTGATTTCCAGCACCAGCCGCCCCGTCCCCGACACCAGCGAAACGCTGGGGTCAGTCGCCTGCAGCGACACATCATAGACCGCGCGGTGCGGCTGGATCTCAGCGGCGCCCGCCAGCACAACCGCTGGCGGCGCCATCATCGCAGCGCACGCCACCGCAAAAATCCGCTTCATGTCGACCTCCCAGGCACCAACCCGCACTACTGCAAGCTTTTCCGGACCCGCGCCACCCCTGCCATAGCGATGGACAACACGTCGGCGAAGGACTACCGCAACTGCAACAACGTGGAGATTAAAGATGGGTCAGATCGAGGACGGGCTCGCCGCCAAAGGCATCGAAATTCCCCCGGCCGCAACACCTGCCGGCGCCTACGTCCCCGTCGTCCAAACCGGCAACCTCCTGTTCGTCTCCGGCCAGATCCCTGCGACCCCCGACGGCGTGAAATATGTCGGCCGCCTCGGCGAGCATATCTCGCTGGAGGAAGGCCAGGACTGCGCGCGCCTCTGCGCCCTCAACATCGTCGCCCAAGTCAAAGCCTTCATCGGCGACCTCGATAAGGTGAACCGGGTCGTCAAGCTCACCGGCTTCGTCAACTCCACCCCCGACTTCACCCAGCAGCCCCAAGTGGTGAACGGCGCCTCCAACCTCATGGCCGAAATCTTCGGCGATGCCGGCAAGCACAGCCGCGCTGCTGTGGGCGTGTCCGTCCTCCCGCTCGGCGTCGCGGTCGAAGTGGAAGCCGTCATCGAGGTGACGTCATAACCGGCATCACACCAGACTGGCTGACCCGGCGCCCGGTCGCCCACCGCGGCCTCCACAACGCTGAGGTGCCGGAAAACTCCCTCGGCGCCGTGGAGGACGCCATCGCGGCCGGCTACGCCGTCGAGGTCGACCTTCAGCTCACCAAAGACGGCGGCCTCGTGGTGATCCACGACGAAACCCTAGAGCGCACCACCAAAGGCACCGGCCGCGTCGCCGACCACACGCTGGACGAACTGCGCGCCATCGAACTCATCGGCGCCGACGAAACGCTCTCCTCAATCAACGACCTCCTCGCGCTTGTCAGCGGCCGCGCCGCCATCTTCCTCGAACTGAAGTCCGCCGAAAATCCCATGGCCCGCGCCGCCATGGCCGCCGCCACCACCCGCGCCCTCGCTGGCTATTCCGGCGCCGCCGCTGCGATGACGTTCGATCCAAGGCTCCTTGAGATGCTGCGCCCCGCGCTGCCCAACACGCCCCTCGGCATCCTTGCCGGCGGCGAGCACGACGAGCTGCCCCCGCCAGAGCGCGTCTCACGCAACAACCTTCTCCACACCGAAGACACCGAACCCGACTTCGTGGGCTACGACGCTGACGAACTCCCCAGCGCGGTCGTCACCCGCCAGCGCCGCCGCCGCAAAATCCTCACCTGGACCGTCCGCTCACAAGAGCAGGCCGACCGGCTGGCGGACCAAGTCGATCAAATCATCTTCGAAGGCTTCCTAGCCTAGTGCTCTCCAGGCTGCGGCATCTCGCGCGCCGCCGCACCGTTAGACCTGCGCAGCCACCGCAACATGTATCCTCCTTGAACCGGGAGTGCGCGATGAGCGAGACGATCACCATCGAAGCAATCGGCTCCCTTGGCGACGTCAAAGCTGCCGACTGGGACGCCCTCGCTAACCCCGGCTGGAGTGTCAGCCCCACCGGCCGGTTCGAGCGTTCCGATCCCGACACCAGCCACGCCTACAACCCCTTCGTCACCCACGCCTTCCTCAACGCGCTGGAAGACGCCGGCTGCGTCGGCAACCGCACCGGCTGGATGCCCCGCCACGTCCTGGTGCGCTCCGGCGAAGACGGCCCCCTCATCGGCGCCGCCCCCGCCTACCTCAAATCCCACAGCCAGGGCGAATACGTCTTCGACTATGGTTGGGCCGACGCATTCGAGCGCGCCGGCGGCCGGTACTATCCCAAACTCCTCACCGCCGTCCCCTTCACCCCCGCCCAAGGCCCCCGCCTCCTCACCGGCAGTGCCTCAGACGGTCTCACCCAGGACGCCAAGCGAACCCTGATCGCGAGCGCCCTCCAGGCCCTGTGCCAGCAGAGCGACGCCTCCTCCGCCCACGTCAACTTCCTCACCGAATCCGACGCGGCAGCGCTGGAACAGGCCGGCTATCTCATCCGCAACGACACCCAATTCCACTGGGAAAACCGCGGGTACGACACCTGGGACAGCTTCCTGGGCGCCCTCGCCTCGCGCAAACGCAAGCAGATCAAGCGCGAACGCCGCGACGCCCTCGCCAACGGCATCACCGTCCGCTGGCTCGTCGGCGACGACATCACCGAAGCCCACTGGGACGCCTTCTACGGCTTCTACATGGACACCGGCTCGCGCAAATGGGGCCGCCCCTACCTCAACCGTACGTTCTTTTCGCTGCTCGGCGAGCGCCTGGGCCACTCCGTCTGCCTCATGCTTGCGGAGCGCGACGGGCGCACCATCGCCGGCGCCCTCAACCTCATCGGTTCCAAAACCCTGTTCGGCCGTTACTGGGGCTGCACGGAAGACCACCCCTTCCTGCACTTTGAGCTCTGCTATTACCAAGCCATCGATTTCGCCATCGACCGCGGCCTGTCCCGCGTCGAAGCCGGCGCCCAGGGCGACCACAAGCTCGCCCGCGGCTACGAGGCCTGCGCCACCCGCTCAGCCCACTATATCCGCCACGAAGGCCTGCGCGATGCGGTGGAGGATTATCTCGACCGCGAGCGCCGCGCCGTGGAGCGGAACAACGAAATCCTCAACGGCTACACACCATTTCGCAAAGGTGAGGCCTAGACCGCGATCCGATCAGGTTGGAACAACCTGATCGGATGAAAACGCGGTCGCTCTTGAGTCTGGCGCATCATCTTTGCGATCTGACTGATTCAGTCAGATCGGATGATGCGCGAGTAGCGCCCCTTGACCAAAACCCTGATCAGCCCTTGGTGACACGCTAAGAGCACCGCCGAGGACCGCCATGAGCGAATACGATAACGACAACATCTTCGCCAAAATCCTGCGCGGCGAACTGCCATCGGAGATGGTCTACGAAGACGACGCCACCGTCGTGATCATGGACATCATGCCCCGCAGCCCCGGCCACGCGCTGGTGCTGCCCAAGGCCCCGTCCCGCAACATCTTCGACATCGCTCCGGCCGACCTGACCGCTGTCACGTCCACCACCCAGAAAATCGCCCGCGCCGCCCGCGAGGCGTTCGAGGCCGACGGCGTCACCATCCAGCACTTCGTGGAAGCGCCCGGCGGCCAAGTGGTGTTCCACACCCACTGGCACGTGATCCCGCGCTTTGAGGGCGTCGCGCTCAAGCCCCACACCGGCGAAATCGCCCCCGCCGAACAGGTGAAGGCTAACGCCGACAAGCTGCGCGCTGCTCTCGCACTCTAGAGCCGGCCGCCGCCGTCGGCCGACTAGCCGATCAGCGCAAACCAAACGGCCGCCATTGCCACCTGCGAGGCGGCGATCCCTGCAAGAAGCCGCCGCCCACCCAAAAAGAAGCCGGCAACGCCCACCCCCGTTGCCGCGAGCTTGGCCCACAAGGGCACCTCAGCGAGCGGCCCCGCGCTATCGAGCAACAGCTTCGCAATCACGGCCGCCACCAGCGCGCTCGCAATGGCTTTCAAAAAATCGAAAAACTCGCTGTCCTCGGTGAGCCGCCCCGACAACGCCACCCCCAGCCAACGCCACATGTGCGTCGGCAGCGCCGCGGCCACCAGAATCGACAGGTACGGCCCAAGCCCGAGCACCGA
>CAKZYH010000528.1 GCA_937884725.1 uncultured Paracoccaceae bacterium | reverse complement strand
AATCTTATCACCAATCTGATTGCCGTCGATATTCACCTCAGCAATGTCATAGACGATGATCGCGACCCGCTGCGCTCGCTTTGATTCAATAATATGATTGACGGTCGTGGTTTTGCCGGCACCAAGGAAGCCGCTCAGTACAGTGACAGGGACTTTTTTCATGGTCATCTTCCTTGTTGCCTGGGGCTGGACCGCCGGGGCCAAACACGACGAACACGTGCCGACCACGCACCTTAATCGGGGCCTGCCCTTTCACGTGCCGACGCAAACCTGATCGGTGCTGACCCACTCTCTCAATCGCTGTGTGGGTGGACCTTCGCCGGCTGCAGGGATGAGGCGCGTCCAACCAACTCGTCCGCATCGTATAAAATAACACTTTCTGCGGGGCTAGACTCGATTGCGCGCACCGCCGATGCATTGACCCGCTTTACCGGCCCTGGCTCACTCCTCGACCCGCCGCATCAGAGAATACCCCGCCGCGGCATGCGGCCCGCTCTCGATATATTGCAGCTCCATGCCGCCATCGTCGGTGAGCCGTCCGAACCAGTAGGCAGTATCGGGGGTGTCGGCCATGGTGAAGGAGACGCCGTCGCCGGAGAACACGCCGATGAAAGCCTCCTCTGCGCGGTTCGTTGTCGTTTCGCCGTCGTTAAGTTCGGTGCCTTCGGGATGGTGCCAGCGGTATGCGCCGCGAAAGACTGGCCCTTCCTGCACCGTGATGACCACGTCGCCCGCGGGCATGTCGGTGAGAGACAAAATCTTGCCGTCATGGGTGATCACTGTGCCGCTCGCGATTGCCCAAGTTCCGACAATGTTTGGGAAGTCGCTCTGCGCGTGCACGGGGACGGCGAAGAACAGGCTGATGACGATAAGGCTGCGGATCATGGGAGGCTCCTGTCCATTGGGAGGCCTAGCGTAATGGGGACGGGATGGTGAGCAAAGGTCGAGGCGTGCGCTTGCGGCGGCGCTGCGGGCCGTTATGCGCGCCGGATCAGCCTCATCATCAAGGTGTGAACTGAGCGTCCTTGCGCTCCGGTTCGAGCAAAACAAATAAATCACAGCGTGCTGCGTAGAACACATGCCGCAGATCGAGCCACTCAACTGGAGGCGATGCAAATGTATTTTTCACGACACCATCAAAAACCAGTGATGACACTTCTTGTTGCTGCGCTGGTCATCGCGCCTTGGATCGGTGTTCCGATGGCTGAAGCCGGTAAACGGCTGAGCAGCGAAAACGCGACTGTCCAGAAGAAGTTGGGGCTAAGAGAAGTGCAGACCCGGCGCTTCATTCCGGGGCGTGTGGTCCAGGTGCACCCGCAGGCTGGACAGCGAAAATCATTTCGCACGCAATAGGTTAAGGGCCGAGTGTCGAGGCGTTTTGCGTGCCTGCCTCGTCCGCATGCCTTGCGCGCAATGAGACGTTGCGCTGACGCCTGGCCGGATGCTTTTGCTGGGAACATGGGCCCGGCGGCACCGCGGGGCAGAGCGCTGCGGTGTTTGCCTTGACACCGGGGAGGCGGCATGGAAATCGCTGCGGGCGAGGCCGTTTAAGCTAACGATTTGGGTGCGCGTGTGGGCGTTTCACCGCAGCTGCCGGTGACGATCCTCAATGGCTTTTTGGGGGCGGGTAAGACGACGCTGTTGCAGAGCCTGTTAGTGCAGGCGCGGCAGGATCCGTCGGTTCGCGTGGGCATCATCATCAACGAGATGAGCGAGCTCGACGTGGATGGGCGCATCCTCGACACCGTTGAGCTCGTGTCGAGCGAGGACACGCTGTTTGCCTCCATTTCCGCGGGGAGCATCAGCGGGCCGGCCGGGTTGGCGGAGTTCGCAGGCGCGGTGGACCGGTTTAGCGCGGCCGGCGCGACGCACATCATCATCGAAACGTCAGGCAGCACCCATCCCTGGCCGCTCTTGAAGGCGCTGGAGGCCAACCCTCTAGTGCGCCTGCATGGGTTTTTGTCGATCGTCGACACTGTGACGCTCGCCCATGATCACGACTATGGCCGGGCGATTGTGCCGGCCGCGTCCAGCAATTTGGCGGCGGATAAGCGCGGTATCGCTAACCTTTTGGCCGAGCAGATCATGTTCGCCAACCGCATCATGCTCAGCAAAATGGACCGCTTGCCCATGGAGCGGGTGCGCGAGGTGGCGAGCGCCATTCATCCGATCAACCCGGGCGCTGACATTGTCGCGATGCAGTGGGGCAATGTGCGGCTTGAGGATGTGCTGGCCATGCCGCCCTATGACCATCACCGGGTCGCGCAGCTGGGTGCGGAGCTCACCGAGTGGGAGCGGGAGCACGGGGTCAGCACCATGGAAAGCGCTGCGGATTACCGCATCCACAGCGTCGTCATTGCCGATCCGCGCCCGTTTCACCCGCAGCGGCTCTGGGACGTCTACCACCACTTTCTGGGCGAGGGGATTTACCGCAGCAAAGGGTTTTTCTGGCTGCCGACGCGGGATCGCTATCAGCTTCTATGGAACCAGACTGCGGGGAGCGTTGGGCTCGCGGTGATGAATTATTGGAAGGTGGCGGCGCTGGAGGACGACAGCCTGAACCTATCGGCGGGAGAGCGCGACGAACTGATGCGCCGCTTGGCAGCGTATTCGCCTGACTTCGGCGACCGGCATTGCCGCTTGACGGTAATTGGCGATGCGGACGGGCTTGAGACCTTTGCGAGTGCGCTGCGGGAGTGTTTGTGCTCGCCGCAAGAGGTGGCCCATTGGAAGGCCGGCGGTACGTTTGACGACCCCTGGCCCGATACGATGGCTGAGGAGGGTGAGCGGCTCTAACTGTCAGCCCGCTCGCCAAGGCATTTCATCTTTGGATCACGGAACAACAGCGCTAACAACGCGAGCGCGGTGATACAGCACCCGATGCCAACGATGAACGGCATATCGATGTTGAGTGTCATGATTGAGCCGCCGAGCGCAGTCATCGTGTCTGAGCCAAGCGCACACATCGCCGCGACAACGCCCATGGACCAACCCTGTTCTGAGGGTGGCACGCTGCTGAAGAGCAACGACAGCATCGTTGGATACATGACTGAGAAGCCAAGTGTTGTCGGGACGATCAGAGCGTACGACAGCCATGAAATTGGGTTGAGAACAGAAGCGAAGATGCCGATGCCCATGACGGAGATCGAGGCGTAGAGAATTGGGATCTTGTGAAAGCGTTTGTGCAGAGGTGCCGCAAGCTAAGCGCTTCCCAGTCCCGTGGTGAACCCAAACACCACCAGCGCCATGCTGTTTCGCAATCTGAAACCTTTGCGATGAATGCCGTCACAAAGAAGTGAAACAGTAAAAATATCGCTAAGGCAAACCCGTAGTAGAGTTGTCGCGATGTTTCTGGCGTGGTATGTGGGAGGAAGGACTGCTAGGGCTCTGAAAACACCGTGTCGAAGACTGGCAGGACCAGGCCGAAACCCATGACATCTATCAAGACGACGAGGACAAGCACGAATCGGAGCAACGACATCAGAGTCTCCGGTATCTGAGGTTACATTCCTGGTGTCGCCATGAAGTCTTGTCTTGCTCAACCACCGCGTCCCTACACTTCCGTGAAACCGTGCTTTCAACAGCGCGCACTCGCCGCGAGGCAACGCGGCGCGGGCCAGGCGCCGGCGCATGCGGCGCTGCGATGCCGCCCGTGCTCAGCGCTGCTATGCGACTGTCATCTGCGTGTCATCCGCTTGTCACACTCGGCGCAACAGGGCATTCGCTGTGGGATGATCTTGCGAGCCTACTCCGTCCACCTGTTCACCGCCGTTGGTGCGTCCCTTGCGATGCTCGCCCTTTTGGAGGCGGCGCAGCAGGACTGGGCGATGATGTCGATCTGGTTGGCCATTGCCTTTGTGGTCGACGGGATCGATGGCCCGCTCGCCCGCCGCTATGACGTTGGCACCAACGCGCCAGTCATTGATGGGACGCTGCTGGACCTGATTGTTGATTTTCTGACGTATGTGATGATCCCAGCCTATGCGCTCTACGGCTCGGGGCTATTGCCGGGGTGGACCGGCTGGTTTGTGGTCCTCTTCATCCCGTTCGCCTCCTCGCTCTACTTCGCCGATACGCGGATGAAGACGGCGGATGCCTCGTTTCGCGGCTTTCCCTCGTGCTGGAACATGGTTGTTCTGGCGCTGTTGGTGATCCAGCCCAACTGGGTGGTGATTCTATTGCTGGTGGTGGGGCTTTCCGCAGCGCAGTTTTTGACGCTGCGCTTTGTGCACCCAGTGCGCACGGTGCGGTGGCGGGCGGTGACACTTCCAGTGGCGCTGATCTGGACCGGATCGATCGCCTATTCCGCCTGGCTCGGCTTTGCCTCCTTCCCCGGATTGACCGCGGTGGTGACTGCGACGTCGCTTTATCTTCTGCTGGCGGGGATCGCGCAGCAGATCATTTACGACAAAGGGTGGCTGCGCTGACGCCAGGCCGGCCGCCAGCGGGGCCGTGACCCTAGAGCGCCTGCTCGTAAATCGACTGGGCGGCCTCTAGCGTCATCTCGCGAGGATTGTTGATGAGGAGGCGCTGCTGCTTCATCGCGTCCTCGGCGAGCATGGGCAGGTGGTTGTGGCTGACGCCCAGCTCGGAGAGGC
>CAKZYH010000527.1 GCA_937884725.1 uncultured Paracoccaceae bacterium | reverse complement strand
AGATGATCGGTGAGGGGAACGCTGAGGGCAACGCGGTGGTGCAAGCTGCCATCGACGGGCTCGTCGCGCAGACGGCTCCCATCGAGCGGGTGGTGGCGGCGCTGAACATCGAGGCCATCGAGTTCGAGGGCTCTGACAGCCTCGACAACCCGGGCGCTGTCTTCGAGTAAGACGGCGAGTGCGGCGCGCCCGCGGGCTGCGGGCGCATGAGCATGTGAAGGGAGGCGCTGAAAGGTGCCTTCCTTTTGCTGTCTCAACGGGCGTGGGCGCCGGGGCAGCTGAGACGGTTGAGCCAACTTGGACCATGCTTTGATGGACGTTCGGGCACAGAGGGAGCTTGGGCGAGGCCGAAACCGGCAAAAGATCGCGCCTGCGACGGCGGGTCCGGCGCTCGGCGCGCTGAGCGCCGTTGTTCTTCTTGGCTGTGCGGTGTCCGCAGCGGCGGTTTCGCTGACTGGGCAGCTTAGTCCGCCGCTGACGGTGGATGTCGCTAACGTGCTGCCGCGGGAGCGGACCGACTTGAATGCCCGCGATATGGCGCGGGTGGCGGCGATCACGGCGCCGACGAGTGATTTTTCCAAGCCAGAGCGGTTTGAGATGATGGCGGGCGGGGCGACGACGTCTCGTGCGGCGCAGAACGACCGGGCGTTTTCGCACTACTCGGCCAACATGGCGTTTGAGGCGCGCGAAAACTTTTACTTAGGCAGCGCGCTGTTCGACAAGTTGTGGGTGTCTTCGCCCTCCTCGACGCTGGCTTCTGATGGGCTGGGGCCGTTGTTTAACGCGCGCGGGTGCGTGCGGTGCCATGTGAACAACGGGCGGGGCCACGCGCCGTCCGGGGTGGACGATACGGCGGTGTCGATGTTGATGCGCCTGTCTGTGCCGCCGGCGACGCGCGCGGATGAGGCGACGCTTGCCTCGCTCGATCAGCTGACCATCGCAGAGCCCAACTACGGCATTCAGTTGCAAGACTTTGCGGTGCCGGGGCTGCGTGCGGAGGGGCGGCTGCGGATCGCCTGGGAGGAGCACACCGTTGCGCTGGCGGGTGGTGAGACGGTGAGGCTGCGCCGGCCTGTGTCGCAGCTGACTGACCTGTCGCGCGGTGCATTTGCGAGCGGCACGATGACCTCGCTTCGGGTCGCCAACCCCATGATTGGGCTGGGGCTTTTGGAGGCGATCCATCCGGCGGACATCGCGGCGCTCGCCGATCCTGACGATGCGGACGGGGATGGGATTTCGGGCAAAGCCTCGATCGTGCGTGATCGGGAGAGCGGGGCGCTGGCGCTGGGGCGGTTTGGCTGGAAGGCGACGGCACCGTCGCTGCGGGTTCAGACCGGAGAGGCCTTTGCCGGCGATATTGGGATTTCGAATCCGGTGATCGCCGATGCGTTCGGAGACTGCGCGGTGAGCCACGCTGAGTGCCGCGCGCTGCCGACCGGGGTGCAGGCGCATTTGGGTGGCACCGAGGCGCCCGACCCTGTGTTGGAACTTGTGACGTATTTTTCGCAGCACTTGGCCGTCCCGGCGCGGCGGGATGTGGATCATCCGGAGGTGCTGGCGGGTAAGGCGTTGTTTTATCAGGCGGGCTGCGCGTCCTGCCACACGCCAAAGTTCGTGACGAGTCGGGAGGCGATCAATCCGGAGCACCGCTTTCAGCTGATCTGGCCCTATACCGATATGCTGTTGCACGACATGGGCGAGGGTTTGGCGGATCATCGGCCGGTGGGCGTGGCGTCGGGGCGGGAATGGCGAACGCCGCCGCTGTGGGGCATCGGGCTGACGCCTGTGGTCAACGGGCACATGGAGCTGTTGCACGATGGGCGGGCGCGGGGCGTGTTGGAAGCAATTTTATGGCACGGCGGCGAGGCTGAAGCTGCACGGCAGGAGGTGGTGGAGATGAACCCTGAGGAACGCGCGCAACTGATCCGATTTGTGGAGTCGCTTTAGGTGATGCGCATTCTCGTTGCTGCTGTTGCGGTGGTGTTCGCGCTGCCGGCTGCGGCGCAGGAGAAGCCGTTCCAGCCCGTCGTTGAGGCGCTGGTGCGTGAGGTTTTGGTGCCGGCCTATGACGCGTTTGCCGCGACCGCTGCGGAGCAGGCCGCGCTGACGGCGGCGCTGTGTGAGGCGCCATCGCAAGCGGCGCTGGATGCGGCGCGGGGCGGTTTTGGGGCGCTGATCGGCGCGTTTGCCGGCATCGAGCCGTACCGGTTTGGGCCAGCAGCGCGCGAGAACCGCTATGAGCGGCTGTTTTTCTGGCCGGACCGCCGGGGGCGCGGGCTGAGGCAAGTGCAGGGCATCATTGGCGGGGAAGATGACACTGCAGTGGGCGTTGAGAGCCTCGCCAACAAGAGCGTTGCCGTGCAGGGGCTGCCGGCGCTGGAGTTTGTGCTGTTTGGCACCGGGAGCGATGAGCTGGCCACCATCGGCGGGTTTCGCTGCGATTATGGGGCGACGATTGCTGGCGCCATTGCGGCGGTGGGCGAGGTGATGGCGGCGGAGTGGAACGCAGAGTTTGCGGGTACGATGCTGAACTCTGGGCCGGACAACGATGCCTACCGCAGCGATGCTGAGGCGCTGCAGGACATCTTGCAGGCGGCGGCGACGCAGATGGAGCTGACGGGGACGCAAAAGCTTGCCGCGGTGGTGCGCTATAGCCCCGAGGCGGCGCGGCCGAAGCGGGCCGCGTTTTGGCGCTCGGGCCAGACGTTGCCGATGGTGAGCGCCAACGTGGCGACGGTCCGCTCGATCTTGGAGGGCGGGGTTGGCGACCTGCTGGAGGACGATGTGTCGTTGCGTGGCGCGCTGTTTGAGCTCTCGCAGATTGATCGTGCTCTGACGCCGTTGTTGGAGGATGGGCGGCCCTTTGTTGAGCTGGCGGTTGATCCTGATGCGCACCGGCGTTTGGCGTTTGCGGTGAGCCCAGCTGCAGCGGCGCAGGCGCTGATTGCGGAGCGCATCCAGGGGGCGCTGGGGTTGGTGGCCGGGTTCAACGCCCTTGACGGTGACTGACGGGCGCGCTGGCGGACTTTCGCGCCGCGCCGTTTTGGCGGGGGGCGCGGCGTCGCTGATCCCGTTTCGCGCCGCGGGTGCGGATGAGGCGCTGTTTTTGGCCGGGTGCCGGCTCAGCGATGGGCAAGATGCTGCGGCGCTCTTTGATGGGGCCGGCGCGATTGTTGCGGTGAGCCCGATTGATGCGCGGGGGCACGGCGGAGCGGTGTCGCCGGATCGGCGGGTGGGCGTCTTGTTTGCCCGGCGGCCCGGGCAATTTGCCGTGGTTTTTGATCTGAATGCGCGGCGGCGGGTGGGGGCGTTTGCGCCGCCGGCGGAGCGGCGCTTTGCGGGCCACGGGGCGTTTAGTTCCGACGGGCGGCTGCTTTATGCCACCGAGAATGATTTTGAGGCAGAACGCGGTGTCGTCGGGGTTTACGATGTGGCCGCCGGGTATCGCAGGGTTGGCGAGTTTGCGACCCATGGGGTTGGGCCGCACGAGATGCTCCTGATGCGCGATGGGGAGACGCTGGCCGTCGCCAACGGCGGGATTGCGACCCATCCCGACTTTCCCCGCATGAAGCTCAACCTTCCCTTTATGGAGCCGTCGCTGGCGCTGATCCGGGCGTCGGATGGGGAGTTGTTGGCGCGAGCGGCGTTGCCGGAGCGGCTGCACAAATTGTCGATCAGGCACATTGCCGAGGCGGGCGGCGCGGAAATCTGGTTGGGGATGCAGTTTGAGGGGCCGCCCGATGAGCGGGTGCCGCTGGTGGGGCGGTTTCACCGGGATCGGGGGATTGTGCTCAACGAGGGGTGGGGCGGGGCCTATGCGCGGCTTGACCAGTATGTGGGGTCGGTGGCGGCGAGCCGGGATGGGGCGACGGTGGTGACCACAAGCCCGCGCGGTGGGATGGCGCTGGAGTGGGATGTGGCGACGCGACGGCTTCGCGCTGAGCATCGGTTGGCTGATGTGAGCGGTGTCGCCGCACAGGGGTCGGCTGGGTTTATCTTGACCACGGGGCAAGGGCTGATTGCACCGGCGGATGCGCCGGTGCTTGCGACGGACGTGGCGTGGGATAACCACATCCGGGCGGTTTAGCGTTGGGTTGGATCCAACGTGGTTTGCTCGTTAGCTCGCGGCCCACCAGCGGTCGTCGGGGGAGGCGGTGAGGCCGGCGATCTCGGCGTCGGGACGGCCGAAGCGGTCCCACCAGGCGACCCGGACTTTGGCGAGGCGCCAGAACGGGACCATCAGATGGAGGGTGCGGAAGCGACGGTCGAAGGCGCGGCCGGCGGCTTCGAGCGCGTCGGTGGAGCGGGCTTGCTCCAGCGCTTCGATGGCGCGGTTGAGAGCCGGGTCGTCGATGCCCGACAGCGCGTAGGAGCCAGGCTGATCGGACAGCGCACCGTGCCACAGGAGCCGCTCGGCACTGCCGGGGAGGCGGGCGGGGGACCAGGAAAGGGTCGCCATGTCAAAGTCACGGTCGAGCATGCGGCGGCTGAGGAGCGCGCGGTCGCCGAACACGAGATCGAGCGTGACGCCCAGGCGATCCATGGCGGTGACGTACCAGCCAAGCGCTTGCTCCATATCGAGGCGGGCGACGAGGAGCGAGACGCGCAGGGGCTCGCCGTTGGCATTGCGCCGGACGCCGCCTTCCACCTTTAGGCCGGCTTCGTCGAGGAGCTGGGCGGCAAGGCGCAGGGCCTCGCGGCTGCCGCGGACTGGCGCGTTGTTGTCGCCAAGTGGGGTGGCGAACTCTTCGCCGAGGATCGCCGTTTCGCCGGCTGATGGTGTGGGGGGCGCTTTGAGGGGGGTGCCCGCAAAGGTGCTGTCGAAGGCGTCGATGCTGCCGTCGAAAAGGTCGGTGGCGACGCGCTCAATGTCGAGGGCGAGGCCCATGGCTTGGCGCACCCGCGGATCGCCGAACGGCTCGCGCTTGGTGTTCATGACAACGCCGACGAGTTCGCCGACGCCGAGCACTTGCGTTTCCTGGCGCTTCGCATCGCCGCCGGAGAACCAGGCGCCATTGTAGCCAGTGCGCCAGCGGGCAGGATCGCTTTCCACGTGCACGTCGACTGTGTTGGCGGTGAAGGCTTGGAAGCCTGAGTTCTCGTCGCGGAAGGTGGCGTACTCGATCCGGTCGAAGTTCCACCGGCCCTGGTTGGGGCCGAGGTTGGCGCCCCAATAGTCGGGCACGCGTTCCAGCACCATCCGGTTCGGCGGATCGAAAGTGGCGACGCGGTAGGGGCCAGAGCCGACGGGTTCTTCAGGGGTGCCGTCGGCCCACAGTTGGGCGGGGTGGATGGGGATGGAGGCGATTTTTCGCACCAGGTCGCGGTCGCCGAGCCGGGTGTTTTTGAGGATCACGGTGTGGCCGTCGGTGTCGACGGAGAGCGGGCCGTAGGACTGACGGTAGAATGGGGCGCCTTCAGTTTTGAGCGTTTCTAGGGTGAAGGTGACGTCTTCGGGGGTGACGGGGCGGCCGTCGTGCCAGCGCGCGTCCGGGTGGAGGGTGAGGCGGACCTCCGAGAAGTCGTCGGCGACGCTGATGTCTTTGGCGAGGACGCCGTAAAAGCTTGCGGGTTCGTCGTCGCTGGCGACCACGAGGCGGTCGTAGATGACGCGAAGCTCCGCCGGAGGGCGGCCGGGGTAGCGCAACGTGTTGATGGTGGCGAAGGGGCGGCTCGACTTCAGGCGGAGCGTGCCGCCCTTGGGAGCGGCGGCGTTGACATAGGCGAAGGGTTCGCCGCGCTCATATTTGAGGGCGCCAAGGGGGGAGAAGCCGTGGGGGCCGCCATTGGCGAAGGCGGGCCGGGTGACCCACAGGGCGGCAGTTGCTGAGGCTGTGGCTGCGGCTGCGCCGGCCATCAGGCTTCTGCGGGTAAGACTGACCATGGATGCCTCCACAAGCTCTTACAGTTTGTATTTGTACTAATGAGCAAGTTGTCGGCTGATAAGCTTGCCAACCCACACTAATTCGGTCGGTTGTCGCGGATGTCACCGCGACAAGACCATGCACCCGCATTAAATTACTTTGAGTGATAGGGCTAGAGTGAGATGCGATCTGAGTGGGTCGATCAGATGAGTGCATGGCCTACACTGAAAAGAGGTTGAGGGCGTTGCGCCCATTCTGGCAAGGTCGTCCGTGGGGATCATCGTCGAGCACTGGCGGGTGTAGACGCCGAGCGCGTTCATGGGATCGTTGTTGAGAATACCGGACGAGTAGAGCAGCCAGGTGATGGCGTTTCGGCTGCTGATCACGCCTCCTTCACAGTGATGCGTAGGGTCGTGATCGGCGGCCGTGACGCGCGTCACACCGCCGTGGCCGATCCGTTCTGATGTTTGGGGAGCCGCAGGAGACTGCGTGGCTCTTAAGGAAACAAAGCAAAGGAACAGAGTCATGAAAAAGACCGTCTCGACCATGATCATCGCCATCACTATTGCCGGTTCTTCGCTCGCGGTGGCTGCGCCGGCGCACGCTTTCTTCGGTATTCCGGCCTGCGCATTCAGCCGGACCTGCTAGTGGTCTGACTGAGGCCGTTCGAACGCCGGCTCATGTCGATGGTGCAGCTGGCGCGGACGGCTGAAGCGGACGTTTGGCGGTAGGGATCGTTCCGTGATGGCGGGCCTTCTCGTTAAGGCCCGAGATGCGGACAATGCGGACTTGACGATTTGCCACCAGCGACGGTGAGCTTCCCAGATGTTAATCGGCGAAACGGATTCGGCTCACTCAATCGCGCTTGAGAACTGCCCCTCCCAAGCGTCTAGGTCATTGTGCCAGTCGTCGCGCTCAAGCCTAAAGTTTGCGTTTCTTGCCAACTGCTCGAAGGTGTGTACCTTCGGCCCTCCGTCGCGATTACGACTTATAATCCGCGCCTTCCCGTCGTCGTCAAGTTTAGACCAACGACCTAAGATCGCAGTATATGAAAACAATGGTGTATCTCTACCACCAAAACTCTCCCAAATGTTTTGTATTTGATCGGGCGCCGTAAAGCGAACGCCTCGCGATGTGCTATCTTGTTCGCTATATTCAGGTAATTTCTTTGCAGTTCTAATAAATTCGGCCGAGAAGTGCATTGGCGCCCTGGAAATTTCGAGGTGCCAGTCTTCGACCTGCTTGAGTGCGCTGGCCAAACGCTTTGCAGGTTTTCCTTCTCTGGTGAATAGATTTTCGTGACATGTTTCGATTTCGATCAAATGCGCTACTGCACCGCCTTGGTGCGCTTGAAGCACACAAAAGTCGGCCACAAACCGTGTTCCAATCTTCGGTTTAAATATTACTGCTAGATCAGCGTTGTCGGGCCCACCTAACAAGCCAGTCACAAAACCTACATTTTTTTGAAGAAACAGCTGCAAATCCTCTTCGGGCGGCTCTTCCGCGAGAAGCTGACAAAACTCAAAAAGCTCATCTGCTCCCGGAGTGGGTGCTCTCAGCCGTCTCCCAATGCCAACTGCTCTATCGGCACCGACCGAAAATATCTCTCGAAGAACCTTTTCGGCTTCGGGTGAAAATGCCATCAACGATAACCTTCGACAAACTTGGTTTTGAGCAATACCAAACAAAGCTGACTACCGTGTAGGTGAGCTTCACTGGCCCCTAGCGCAACATAGCCACTCCGCACAGTCAGCGTGAAGAGTCTTCGCCAAGGTCGGCAAAGAGCTCCAAGCAGACATGCCTGCTGCACGTGACTAGGCCACTGCCACGTGGCGAATGACGGGGTCGAAAGGGCAAGGAGGGTCCGACCGGCGGGGGCTCCACGCTGTCGGGAGACGGTTGGATGCCTTGCCCGTGCGAGGGCGGCAGCCCTTGGCGTTCGAGTGATCCTACGATGTGACGGCGCGTAACCGGGCACATGGGGTCTGACGCGGTGATCGACGCCTGAGGCAGGCCGTGCGCCTCAATATGGGCTTCGGTGGTGCGGACGCCTCCGTGGCACCACCCACCCTCGTCAAACGCATTCGAAGCGGGTCTGGAAGCAGTTGACGAGCTGGTCGGCGAAGCGGGCGGAGGCGACGGGGAGGACGCGGTTGCGCAGTTGGCCCAGCA
>CAKZYH010000526.1 GCA_937884725.1 uncultured Paracoccaceae bacterium | reverse complement strand
TACCACGAGGTGGAGGCCGAACGCGCGAACCTGCCCTACGACATCGACGGCATGGTCTATAAGGTCGACCGCCTCGACCTCCAGCGCCGCCTTGGCGAACGCGAACGCCGCCCCCGCTGGGCCATCGCCCACAAATTCCCCGCCGAACGCGCCATCACCCGCGTCGTCGATATCGACATCCAGGTTGGCCGCACCGGCGCTCTCACCCCGGTCGCCAAGCTCGAACCCATCACCGTCGGCGGCGTCGTCGTGCGCAACGCCACGCTCCACAACGCCGACGAAATCGAACGCCTTGGCGTGCGCGTTGGCGATTGGGTGGAGATCCAACGTGCCGGCGACGTTATCCCCCAGGTGGTCGAGGTCCTGCTCGAACGCCGGCCGGAGGGCACCACACCGTACGAGTTCCCGACCCATTGCCCTGTTTGCGGGAGTAAGGTGGTGGCGGAAATGAACCCGCGCACCGGCCGCCCCGATGTGGTCCGTCGCTGCACCGGCGGCCTCATCTGCCCCGCCCAGCGGGTCGAGCGCCTGAAGCACTTCGTGTCCCGCGCCGCGTTCGACATCGAGGGCCTTGGCGCAAAGCAAATCGAA
Source organism: uncultured Paracoccaceae bacterium (assembly GCA_937884725.1). Classification (GTDB taxonomy): domain Bacteria; phylum Pseudomonadota; class Alphaproteobacteria; order Rhizobiales; family Amorphaceae; genus Acuticoccus. The sequence continues at coordinate 7,462 of CAKZYH010000526.1, read as the reverse complement.
GCCTTCCACGCTGATGGCCTCATCAAAACCCCGGCCGAGATTTTCACCCTCCAAACCCGCGACGACGCTGCCGACGCCGGCACCCGCCTTATCAACCGAGAAGGCTACGGCGCCACCAGCGTCAGAAACCTGTTCGCCTCCATCGAAAGCCGCCGCACCATTTCGCTCCGCCGACTAATCTATGCGCTCGGCATCCGCCGCGTGGGCGAAATCAGTTCCCGCACGCTCGCCCGCCACTGCGAAACGTTCACCGCCTTCCGCGCCGCCATGGAGGCCCTCGCAGGGGGTGACGAGACCGTCCGCGCCGACCTTGAATCCATCGACGGCATCGGCGCCACCGTCACCGAAGCCCTCACCGCCTTCTTCTCCGAGCCCCACAACGTGGAAGCGCTGGACGCCCTCGCAGCCGAACTCAATGTCGAGGACGAGGTTGTCGCCACCACCACCTCACCCATCGCAGGAAAGGCGGTTGTCTTCACCGGATCGCTCGAGGCCATGACGCGCGACGAAGCCAAAACCCGCGCCGAAGTTCTGGGTGCCCGCGTGGTCGGCTCGATCTCTAAGAAAACCGACATTGTGGTCGCCGGTCCCGGGGCCGGATCAAAGCTCAAGAAGGCCCAAGATCTCGGGCTCACCGTCTGGGATGAAGCGGCCTGGCTGGAAGTCGCCGCCGACGACCGCTGACCGCCTCACAGCGGATTGACACAAGCGGGCACCGCACCCATACCGGGCGGCGCCGGGGCCGTAGCTCAGTTGGGAGAGCGCTGCAATCGCACTGCAGAGGTCAGGGGTTCGAATCCCCTCGGCTCCACCACTCCGGTGAGCCCAAAAAAATCCGCGCGACCGAGGCCACCGGCTGATCTGGCGGCGAGACGGCGCTGTCAAGGCTGCCGACGGCGCCGATGATCCGGTGCATCAGCCTGGCCCGCGCTAATCCAAAGGTCGACCTTTCGAGCATTACCCGAAACGTCTGGAGGTTGGTCCAGCTCCAGAAGGCAGAGATCGCCGGGCACCGAAACCGCTCAGAACCTACCGCAACTCAACGGTGCTCAGCCGACTTGATCGCCGGCCCACGGGGGCGACAAAGATGCCTCACAGCGCGACACGATAGAGGCCGTCAGACGCCTGGTGCGTGAGCCGCTGCTCGCAGCCGGATCCGATAGTTCACGTCTGCGATGGGTCAGTCAGCCTCAACTTGCGGTGACCGGTCCCTTTGCCCGCCGGTCTGGTTGTTGATGGTGACTGTCGAGCCGTCGCTGACGGTGGTACCGCGCACTTGCGTGCCAAAGTTCACAGAGCCTCCAGCTCCCTCTCCCTGCTCCTGGCCGGCGGCACGCTGTGAGCCAGCGCCAGGCTCCATGGTGATCGCAAGAACCGCGATGAGAAAACTCCCGCCCACAAGCAGGAGAACCACCAAGAAACCCTGGTTCCGGGTAAGACGCGGAATAATGTTTGCCGCCAGCAGGCCGCGGTAAAAGCCAAAAGCAAGCACCACAGCCGCTGCTGATACGCCGCCCGCTGCAATGATGGCCCCGATATCCATTAGATCGCCCCTATAGCGGCTGGTAGTAACCGCTGAACGAGACGCGCGTTGCGCGCGCCGTTCCCTCACTGGGGAACGGCACTTCGATCCCTTGTCGCGGATTGAGTGTGAGGTCTTGCGCAACGACTTGAGATGTTCCGTCGGCATTGTGGAAGGCGACGCTCGCCAGATGGGAAATCTCGGGCTCCACTTCCTCAATTCGCATGACTGCAGCGGTCGCTGGGATGTCGAGCGTCTCCGTCCGAGCCTGCTCCGCAGATGATGCCCCCACAAGGATACGCTCGCGGAAAAGAAGCTGACCGTCGCGATCCAAAAACGAAACAAACGGGCACGAACCGACGGAAAAGTACCGCGTGGTGATCACCGCCGCCGCCGGCGCCGACTTCACGGCGATGGTATCGTTCTGCAGTTCCACGCTGGAGAGTTCAAGCGCACGGCCATAAAAGTAGCGTCGCGTAATGTCCATGGTGGACGGTCTTGGTAGCTCATCCACCCGCTTGCGAAACCCACCGGCTCCAGCGGCATACTCACCATCGTCGGACACAAATTCTGGCCCATGGCGAAGTAAAAGCCTGTAAATTTCGAGAGGCTCATCCGAGCGGCCCACGATCCCCGCAAATGGCATCTCGTCCAGGTCGTAGCGTAACTCGACACGTAGCGGGATAAGAAGCGGAGCCTCCGAGCTCACCAAAACCTGAGACGCGAAGTCTATGGATTGCGGTTGTCCGGCATTGACCGTCCGTCGAAGCTGTTTCTCGCCATCCACCAAGAAGTTAAGGCCTTCCACGCTGAGTTGGTCACCGTCAGTGCCCACAACCGCGAACAGCACGAACGGCTGTCGCGGGATGGCGTTGTAGCTAAAGCCTCCCAAGTGATCGCCGCACTTTGGCAGCGTCGTATAGTTCCCGACCGCAAGCAAATAATCCGCAGGCCAGCCATCGCGCGCGAAGTACTCGAGCGCATCGTAGGACGGATGACCCGCTCTCACCGCCCTGACAGTATAATCGAATTCTTGATTGTAAATGTCAGGCAGCAAACGTTCCCGCTGGAGGCCTTGAGCCTCGATGCGATCAGCAGCGCGATCAACCAGGAACCAATACTGATTAAACTCGTCAGCACTCACCAGGCGATAAGGCGAAATACAGTCGAGCGTCGCGTCGCGGGCGGTCCGGTCGGATCGCGGTGCGCGAAGCTCAGCGCGAAGCTGTGAAAATGACATCCTGCCGGTGCTATAAAAGTATCGGCCGCTTGGCCAACGCGCCCCGGCGGTGAACCCCCCGACTAAGCCGAGGTCTGGCCAAGGGAAGGGCTCAAGCGGGACATACCGGATGGTTTCAGAGCGCGAGGGAGAGCCGCGTTCACGTCTCTGCTCCATCAGCGTTTCCAACTCCAAACGAGAGGGGCCGGACGCACCGAGCACCATCGCGCTGGTACTGTCGGGGATGTAGTGTCCCGGGAATGGCCGGTTATTGTGCCCCTGTTCTGTTGCGCCATAGCGCGAAACGATGAGGTCGACGTCCCGCCCTACCGTCGTGCTCACTACAGCGCCGTTTCTTCCGAAAACTGGATGGAGTTCTTGCGGAATATTGCCGTCCAGAACAAAGGCCGCCGTATTGAGGTTAACCCAAACGTAGCGCACGTTGAGCTGCTGGCGGCGGCCGGTGCAGCCCACATTGTGGACGGTCACATTGCTGTTGCCCTCGACCCTAAGATCGGTGAGTTGCACGCCGCAGTTCACCTCGTCCGTCGCGTACGCGCTCGGACTCAACAATAAAGTCAAAATTATGGCGAATATTCGGAACATCGTAAGCCCCGCAAATATTTTTATGTTGCTTCGAGGATAGCACAAAACGGAGCTGAGTGTATTCAACCGATCTTTGGCCGGCCGATCACCGGCGACATCCGCCGGTTCCGAAGCTCGCGCGCTTGGACAGGGTGTTTGCGAGGCAGAACTGATCGTCGACGGCGGTGCTAACCTCGCCGCTGGCTCGCGGCAGGGCGCGAGATGAAGCTCGACGTGAAAGTGAATAATCTCCTAAAGTTCGTGCGCCGCTGCGCCAGTGACACCGGCGTCAGCCAATCGAACCCGAGCAGTGCAGAGGGCTAGCCATATGCCGGAACGGATCTTCATCCTCGATGGCCATCCCGGCCCCAGCTCCCTCTCCCGGCAGGCTGTCGAGCGCTACGCCGCCGCCGCGCGGGAGGCAAACCACGAGGTGCGCGTCGCGCATCTGCACGATCTCAGCTTCGATCCCGATCGCGGCGTCGCCGGCTACGCCAACGCCAAACCGCTTGAGCCGGAACTGGAAGACACCCTTAGCAACATCGAGTGGTGCTCACACTTCGTGATGGCGTTTCCCCTGTGGTGGGGCGGTTTTCAGGGCAAACTGAAAGGCTGGATCGACCGCGTCCTGGTGCCGGGGCGCACCTTCACCACGGAAGAGACAACGACGCTCGGCCTGCCTGCGCCGCTCCTCAAGGGCCGTTCTGCGCGGGTAGTGATCAGTTCCGACACTCCCCGCTTTTTTCTCCGTCTTGCTTATGGCGACGCGATCCTGCGCCAGCTCAAGGGCCAAATCCTGGGCTTCGTCGGCTTCAAACCCGTCAAGATCACCTTCTTCGCCCCCGCCTCAGACCCAAAGCCAGGCGCCGTCGACGCTCTGTTGGCGCAGATGGACGAGCTTGGCCGCGACGCCCGCTAGGTCACGCCAGTTATGGGGGTGTGACCTAGTGCCTATATCCCGCAATGTAGCGGGCGGGACCGAGCAGAGGCGGTCAGTGATGGAAAGCCGTAGGCGCCCGCTTCTGATCGGCGGGCAGCACAAGGCGCACAACGCGCCGGCGGCAAAAATTCATGCCCCGATGGCCTGCGGCAGCCTTGGCCGAACGGAACATGGCCGCCATACAGCGTGCTCGTCACACCCGGAGACTTTTCTCCGTTCAAACGGCAAACACTGCTTACTTCCAGTCCCTTACGGCAATCTGATCCCGGCAGATTTGCGCTGTTCTCCAAAGTTTTCGATGAGAAAGTCTTCCAGTTGGAGCGGGCTTTGCATGGTTGTCGCAGCGGAGGGCGCTAGTGTCTTCCGGGATGGATAGGAGGACCAGCCAATGACACTTGCGACAGAAGCCGGCCAAATCTCCAATATTGCGTTCGGCTACATGGGCTCTAAAGCGCTATTCACAGCGTTGGAACTTGAACTCTTCACAATTCTGGCCGAGGGGCCAAGAACAACGGAAGCACTGGCGAAGGATCTCAAGATCCCGGCCGATGCGCTCGCCACCTTGCTGACCGCGCTGTGCGGCCTCGGCCTCATCGCGAGCACCGATGAGGGCTGGGTCAACGCCCCGGCCAGCGACGCCTTTCTCGTGAAGGGCGCGAAATACGATTTTGGCGATTATCTACGCCTCCAAGTGGGCCGCCAGATGTACGGCCTCATGGACCAGATCGAGGGCGTCGTCAGGGGCAAACCTGATGAGGACGGCACCAACTCTTACGCCGACTGGTTCTCCGACGCCGCAGAAGCCCGCCTTTATTCTGAAAGCCAGCACGCCGGCTCGCTCGGCCCCGCCCGCCAATTGGCCAAAATGGTTGACCTGTCGGCCGCGAAAACACTGCTCGACGTTGGCGGCGGAACCGGCGCGTTCGCTACAACCTTGTGCACCCGCTTCCCCAACCTGAAGGCGACTGTGGTGGACTTCCCCAACGTCGCCGCACTGGGTGAACGTTACGTCGCGGAAGCCGGCCTTTCGGACCGCATTCGCTATGTCGCCGGCGACGGCCGCGACGACATCTGGCCAAAAGGGCAGGACGTCATCCTGATGTCCTACCTCTTGTCCGGCGTTCCGGGCGATGCCCACGACGCGCTGTTTGCCCGCGCGCACGACCATCTGGCGCCCGGTGGCACGCTCCTGGTCCACGACTTTGTGGTGGAGGCCGACCGCACCGGCCCGACGCTCGCAGCGCTGTGGCAACTCCAGCATCTGGCCTTCACCCCCGGTGGCCGCTCGCACTGTTGCGCGTCGCTCACCGATGCGTTGACCGGTGCCGGCTTCCGCGATGTCAGCGTGGAGTCCATGATCCCGGACATGACGATGCTCGCCCAAGGCCGCCGCGCCCCGCAGTAGCCGAGGATCAGCAGTTGGGCGCGCCCCCTGATCGCCGCGCCCAACGACCCCTGTTTTGCGCACAGCATCGTCGGCCACCACATCCGCAAACCTCACTTGGGCATATCTTAGCACCTGAAATCTCTCGCCAAAGGTGCCATCATCCCGCGGCCACACGACCAAGAAATCGGCGAAACGATGCGGACCATAGGCGAACACAACGGCGTTGCCGTGCACGAGGTCACACTCACCTCACACACCGGCGTCCGCGTCGCGGTCATGTCGTTTGGCGCGGCTGTGCGCGACTGGCAGGTCCCTGACCGTGCGGGAAGCGCGCGCACCGTCACGCTCGGCTTCGACGACTTCGCCCCTTACCCCCAGCACAGCCGTTCCTTCGGCATCGTCGCCGGCCGGATCGCCAACCGTGTGCGCGATGGCGCCTTCGTGCTCGATGGCGTGCGCTACCAGCTCGACCGCAACAAGGGCGCCCACCACCTCCACGGCGGCCGCGACGGCCTCGGCGTCCAGCTCTGGCAGATGGAGCCCGGCGGCGCCTCCTCTGTCCGCCTCACGCACGTCTCCCCCGACGGCTCGATGGGCTATCCCGGCACCGTCTCCTTCACCGTCGACATCACGCTGACAGGCCACGCGCTCACCTTCGACATGATCGGCACGCCAGACAGAGCAACGCCCATCGCTCTCGCCCAGCACAGCTACTACCAACTCGGCGGACCGCTCGCCGACCACACACTCTACGTGGCCGCTGACCGGATCACGGCCTCCGACGCCGACAAGGTCACCACCGGCGGTTTCGTGGACGTTGCAGACGCCGGGCTCGACTTCCGCACCGCCCGACGCCTGGGTGCGGCCGAGATCGACAACAACTTCTGCCTCCTCACCGGAACCCCTGCAGCGGTCCTCGAAGGCGCAGACTTCGTGCTGACCCTCACCACCGATCAGCCCGGCCTCCAAGTCTACAGCGCCTACGATTTCCCAGAAATCCCAGTTCCAGGGCTCGGCGGCGCACATTATGGCCCCTACGCCGCCCTGGCGCTCGAAGCACAAGCCTATCCCAACGCTGTCAACACACCGCATTTTCCGCCGGTGATCGCGACGCCGGAACAGCCCTACCGGCAGGTGACAACGGTGGAGATCGCGCCGCGCCCTTGAAGCCGGCTCGTTTTGGCGCTCAAAGTCTCGCCCCACCGCCGGAGCGAGCCATGGACATGCACCCCAACCTCATAGCCGGCGCTTGGCGCACTGGCGGTGAGGTGGTGGACAACATCAACCCGTCCGACACACGCGACGTCGTGGGGCGCTTCGCCCAGGCCGATGCGTCCGATGCGGCCGACGCCATCGCCGCCGCCAAGTCCGCCGCGCCCGCGTGGGGCCTCTCCGACCCCATGCGCCGGCACGATCTCCTCGCAAGGGTCGCCGCCGAACTCACCGCACGCCGTGCAGAGCTTGGCGACCTGTTGGCGCGCGAAGAAGGCAAAACCCTCCCCGAAGGTGTCGCTGAAGTCACCCGCGCAGCCCAGATTTTCGACTTTTTTGCTGGCGAAGCACTGCGCCTGTCGGGCGAGCTCCTCCCCTCAATACGGCCCGGCGTTGGGATCGAAATCACTCGCGAGCCCATGGGCGTCGTCGGCATCATCACGCCTTGGAACTTTCCGATGGCGATCCCGGCGTGGAAGATCGCGCCGGCGCTCTGCTTCGGCAACGCGGTCGTCTTCAAGCCCGCCGAACTTGTACCCGGCTGCGCATGGGCGCTCGCCGATATGATCCACCGGGCTGGCGCCCCCGCCGGTGTCT
>CAKZYH010000525.1 GCA_937884725.1 uncultured Paracoccaceae bacterium | reverse complement strand
AGCTGGGCGATATCTCCTCCATGTGCCGCCGCCTCGTGGTGCGCAAAGTGCGCGACCGCGCCACTGTCCTCACCCGCCTGCCCTACACCCCGCTGCTTGATTGGCTCGCCGGCACACCGGACGAGCCCCCGCACCAAGGCCGCTCCCATCGATACGATGTTTGATCCCCGCCTTAGCGCCATCCGCGACGATCTCGCGGACGAACGGCTGCGCGACGCCATCGACCGCCCGCACTACGCGCCGGGCGAAGACGGCATCATCGTCGTGCCCTTAGCCCCCTGCCGCCGTCGCCCGGCGAGCGATGCCCCCCTCGACACCGAGTTCTTGCACGGCGAGCCGGTCCGCGTGTTCGACCGCAGGGCCGGTTGGGCCTGGGTGCAATCGCTCGCCGACAGCTACGTTGGCTACACGCCAGCGGAGAATGTCGGCCCGCCGCACACCTCCACCCACCGTGTCTCAGCCCCCCTCGCGCTCCCCTTTCCCTCGCCCAGCATCAAGGCCCCGCCCCGCCCCGCCTTGCCGCTCGGCGCCGGTGTCCACGTCGTCACCGACGTTTTGGAGGGCAACGAACACTTCCACATGACCGCCGACGGCGCCTTTATCCTGCGGCAACATCTCGCCCCGATGGACACCCCCGCGCCCGACTGGGTGGCAGTCGCAGAAGAATTCTCCGGCGCCCCCTATCTGTGGGGCGGCAAATCCTGGCACGGCATCGATTGTTCCGGCCTCATCCAACTCGCCCTCGCCGCCGCCGGGGTCAGCGCCCAGCGCGACAGCGATATGCAGCTCGCCACCCTCGGCGAGCCGCTGAGCGACCGCGAAACCCTCCGCCGCGGCGACCTCGTCTTCTGGAAGGGCCACCTTGGCGTCATGCGCGACGCCGAAACCCTCCTCCATGCCAACGGCTTCCACATGAAAACTGCATCAGAACCCGTTGGCGAAGCCATCGCGCGCCTCCAGGGACTGGGCCTGCCTGTGCTCGCCCGAAAGCGGGTGAGCGGCTAAGCAATCCACCGCCAGGTCGGATTTAGACTGCGCGAATTCTATTGTTTCGTGCGTTGTGTTCCAGTTCTACCAAACCGAGAAGCTCAAGTGTCGGGGCCACGTAGTTTGCAAAGCGCCCTCGGTATCCCATGCGCAAACCATAGTATCCACCGATAGGATTGCTCTGAGACCTCGCCCAATGCTCAAGCGTTCCCTCTTTCGTCGGCTTCCCCTCATCAGCATTCCCCAGCAACATCCAATCCCCATGCTCTTCGAGCATTGCGTGGGCGTCTTCCAGCGCGCGCAATTGATAAGCCAACCGCGTCTTGCCCACCTGGACAACGAGCGCAGGCGGCTCCGCTGCCTCGTCTTTCCAAACCTGGAATTCGGACGTCAGAGGCGGAGTTTTTAAGATCCACGGATCGTCTGCGGTTCCTGATCCGAAGGTGACGTCAGTCATTTTCGTTCTGCCTTTGCTTTCAGGGCCTGCGAAAACTTCTCATAACTCGGCGGATGATCAGGAATTGATCGTACTATAAGCCCAGCTAGCGGGCCAGAAAACTCTTCGCGCATCTCAAACCTCGTGCCCTCGTCCTTCGGCCACAGCGAAAACGTTCGGGTGCCCGTGAACAATCCCAGCGGCATCCCGCCGCGCCAAACCATCGTTCGCGGAGCGATTAGGTTCGTGACGGTCAGAGAGAAAATGCGCTGCGGGTCGACTTCGGAGCGCAGCTTCAGGCGTGCGTTCCGATCAATGATGCCGTCGAGTTTCATGATCCCGAAAGGCACTGGGTCGGCCGGCATTTCGACGGTGAGAGCGTGCCAAACTGTGTCTGGATCCGCCGCAATATCGATGGAAATATCGTATGCCGTCTTGGCGTCCCTCGTCTTGACGAAGGGTCACATACGCAAGGTAACATGACGTCTTATGTCATGTTTGGGAATGCGGTGCGCGCTGCTCGATTGCTGCAAATCTTGCTCATTCTGCAAAACCGGGGACGCCAGACCTCGGTGCAACTGGCGCAGGAATTGGAGGTGGCACCGCGGACGATCCTGCGCGACGTCGATGCGATGACCGAAGCCGGTCTTCCCATCATTGTACATGCTGGTCACAAGGGCGGGATTGAACTCGGCTTCAACTACCGCACCCGGTTGACCGGTCTTTCAAAAGACGAGTCGGAGGCGCTTGGACTTGTGCTCACGGCCACTAACCCAACCATCGCTGCGCTCGGTCTTGAGCATGCTGCCCAGCGCGCTCAAGCGAAACTTGTGGAGAGCCTACCGGACAAGTCGCGCAACGCCGTGAAATTGATCATGCGACAGTTCGAAATGGTCAGCCCGCCCCATGACGATGACCCGAGAGTTCGCGCCATCTCCATGGCGGTACGAGCCAGGACCGTCATCCGGCTCCGATTTGCAACGCGAACGGAGCACTTGATCCACCCACTCGGCATGAAGCTGGACGCCGCAAAATGGTCTGTCAGGGATGCATTGTCGAGAACGTGGATCGCGCAGGACGATTGGGGACGGGTCAATGTCTCCGCAACGAGGTTCAGCAGCACCGAAAACCCGTGACCGCCGCTTGCACAGGCGTCACGTAGGTTGGGAAGCTATGTTGCAAGACTATCGTTCCCGAGCCGAATCAATCGATCCACTTTAATTGCTATATGGTATCACGACATCGTTCAGCTCGGCGACGGTATCACTTGAACACAGCTACCGAACCTGTGGCCAAACCCATCACCCACCTTGGCCGAGGCTGAGCCTGCCAGCCCTCGCTTGCAAGCGCTTGGTGAGTTGGTCAAACAGACGTCGCAATGGCTGACGCAACCGGTACCAACACCGTACGGACCGCTTGGAGCCCAATTATCCTCGAGACCAAAATCTTAAAAGTTGATAGGCGCGCGCCATTATAAGATCTCATCTCTCCAGATACAGATCTGAAGCCCAAAGATCAGCGCGTGAGATCAGCCCAGCCACTAGTCCCACCTTCACTATATACGTTAGTTAAGCTGATAATTTATTACTGGTGTCCGCGCACTTGCAACCCTAGCAGTCCCCGCTCCAGCAACACGCGGTATTATGATACGAGTTACGCTTAGAGGTCCCCATACTGTGTCAATTCGGAAGATGAGTCTGATTGTTATCCTCGCACTGTCATCGATATGCGTACTCGTTTCCTCGCTGAAGATTAGATCGCTCCTGGCCGAACTGCATTCGGTCGAGACATTTGCAGCAACTGGTCTTGCAAGCGGCCGCTTAAATAAGGGAATAATTGAGCTTTCACTGGAGCGTTCGCTCACGCAGCTTACACTCAACCTTCAGGAGCCGATAACATCCGAATTCAGGGGGATGCTCGACGATCAGCGCCGCCTTTCCGACGCGGTGTTCGATGACGTGGAAAAGAACCTTCTGAACCAGGGAGTCCTCACCCGCTCGGCAGAGTTCAGCGCCGTTCTCCAATCGCTGCGCAATAAGATCCAAACGCTGCGAAGCGAGGCCGACGGGGAACTCGCGCGTGCGGCGGTAGAGCGGTCACCGGAAAAGGTTACAAATCTACCGCTGAATATGAAGACAGTTATCAAGCGACTCGCAGCGTCTACGCTCATGCTCAGACCTGAAGGTGTACGGCTACCTTCCGAAATAGTCACACTCAAATACATTCAACGCTATGCTTGGGAAGTGCGCGAATATGGCGGGCAGGAACGCACCTACTTTGCTATCGCCACGGCAGCTAACGAACCAATCGCAGACAACACATTATCAGAAATGAATACACTTCATCGTCGGGGGGGGGTAGCAATTAGGAATTTGAGCTTAAGCGCGGAAGGCCGAGAAGGAGGGGGGAAACTGGTCAGCGACATCCGGCAGATGATCGAATTTTATAATGGACGTTACTCAGATGTGCGTGAAGCCATTGCACTCTCTTCTGCGCAGAGTGAGCCCTACACCTTTGATTTTCAATCCTATTTTGATCTGTCGAGTGAAGCGTTGGGTCGTGCCATCTCACTCTCCTACGATGCTAACGAGCGTATCGAGCTTGCTCTTTCAAAGATGCTAGAGGACGCACATCAGCAAATTCAACCTTATTCCGCAATAATACTGGCCACTGTGTTACTTTATATCTATCTAGGATATTATATGTGGTCAAAAATCTCTGGACGCATTCAACACATCGCAGATCTGATGACGGCCCTCGCCAATGGTGATACGTCCGTCAAAAGTCGATTCCTGACAGCGAACGATGAAATTGGCCGCATGGCGCAATGTGTGGAGATTTTTAAGAAAAATACCCTACAAAGAAAATCTTTAGAAGAGGAATCGCGGCTTTTAAGTGAGCTTAATGAGTGGCTTCATTTGAGCAAATCTCTTGACGAACTGTTTGAAAATAGTCGCCCGTTCCTTGAGAAGCTTTTGCCTGAAACCGATGGTGCCATCTATATATACTCCAACTCGCGTGATGTATTGGATGGCGTGGCAGTTTGGCGGCACGGTGAGGTGCACGCCCACATCCGGCCAGGAGACTGTTGGGCATTGAGGCGAGGTCGGTCGTACACCTACGGCTTTCGGGAGATTGGATTTCGTTGCAGCCACGATAACCAAAAGGAGCAAGATGCGCCGAGCACTTGCTTCCCTATCCTTGCTGATGGCGAAACCGTCGGATTAATGCACCTGTCGCTGACGCAGGGCGGCGATCGGGAGGGCTTCAGAGCTTCATTGCGCTTGGCGCGCACTTGCGCGGAACATTTGGCTTTGGCCATCGCCAACGTTCAGCTTCGTGACGAGCTCCACAACCAGTCCGTGCGCGATCCGCTCACCGGGCTCTACAATCGCCGGTTTTTGACGGACACGTTACTGAGTGCGATCCAAGAGAGCCGCCACACGTCTGCCCCCCTTTCCATAGTCTCCATCGATGTGGATCATTTCAAGCGGTTCAATGACGAATTTGGCCATGACGCTGGCGATACTGTCCTACGGGAATTGGCCACAATTCTCGCCGATGACACGGGAGGCAATGACATCGCTTGTCGGAATGGTGGCGAGGAATTCATGCTCGTTTGGCCTGGAACCGACACCGACGCCGCACATGTCCGCGCAGAAGGAATAAGACAACGCGTAGAAGGACAGACGGTCCGTTACAACGACGGCACGCTCCCGAAGGTGACCGTGTCGTTGGGCATCGCGAGCTACGGCGTCCATGGTTCAGGTATTCAAGAGCTCATGCGTGCCGCCGATGATGCACTTTATGAAGCCAAGCACGCTGGGCGAAACCAGTGCGTGATCGCGAGCGCTAACAGAGGCGTTGCAGCGCAGTCTGAGGCTGAGAACGCAGATGCATCTCAGTCTCTCACTTTGATAACTGCATGAAGTCTTGAGCGTAGGTGAGGCTTAGGGGGCGACGAGCAGTTCGTGCTTCGCGTGACGGCGCAGAGGCTGAAGCGAACGACGAAGCGTGCCGCCGCGGATGGCCCTGTAACGAGGTCGGTCGCCGCCGACAGCCGATTGGCGGCTTCTGAAAAGGCCAATCCCCAGTCGGCAGCACCAGAAGGCGGCACACCGAGAAACGGGCGCTCGAGAGTGGGTGCACCGCCGGACTTCTTCAATGGCCTCGGCAGCGTTTGAGAGCGGATT
>CAKZYH010000524.1 GCA_937884725.1 uncultured Paracoccaceae bacterium | reverse complement strand
GATTCTGCGCGCTCGGCGATTGCCTACCAATAGGGCAACCGCTGTGCGCCTTTGGCCACAGTCAAGCGCGAGCGTCATTGACTGAATGGTGCGAACTGATAGCTCTGGGGTCAGCGAGAACGCTAATCATAACTGAGGGGAGCACTCATGCTTCGCACTACCATTGCCGCTGCGCTGTTGGTGTCGGTTGCACTTCCGATGTCCGCGCAGGCTGAAGACGAAGTCACCATCGGCGTCTTCCTGGGCTTCACCGGCCCCATTGAATCGCTGGTTGCCTCCATGGGCCCGAGCGCTGAGATGGCCATCAAAGAAGTGTCCGACTCGGGCGCGCTGCTGGGCGGCATGAAAGTCAATTCCGTCCGCGGCGACACGACCTGCATCGACGCCGGTGCCGCGACCACCGCTGCTGAGCGCCTGATTACGGCCGACGGCGTTGCGGCGATTGTTGGCGGCGACTGCTCTGGCGTCACCGGTGCAACGCTTCAGAACGTTGCCGTGCCGAACGGCATCGTGATGGTGTCGCCCTCGGCTACGTCGCCGGGTCTGACCACCATGGAAGACGATGGCTTGTTCTTCCGCACCGCGCCGTCTGATGCGCGTCAGGGTGAGATTGTTCGTGACATCCTTCAGGAGAAGGGCATCAGCGAGATCGCGATCACCTACACCAACAACGACTACGGCAAGGGCCTCGCTGACTCCATCGAGCGCAACTTCGCTGAAGTTGGCACCGTGACCATCAACATTCCGCACGAAGACGGCAAAGGCGACTACTCGGCCGAAGTCGCGACGCTGGCGGCTGCTGGTGGTGAAGTGCTGGTTGTGGCGGGCTACGTCGACCAAGGCGGCGCAGGCATCGTGCGCGGCGCGCTCGACACCGGTGCGTTCGACACCTTCTACTTCCCCGACGGTATGGTCGGTGATGTGCTGCCCACCATCGGTGAGCTGGACGGCTCGTTCGGCGCTGCGCCGGGCACCGACAGCGAAGGTGCGGCGATGTTTGAGACCATGGCGTCTGACGCTGGCATCTCGATGCAGCCGTTCGCTGGCGAAAGCTATGATGCGGCGGCGCTGATCCTGCTCGCCATGCAGGCGGCCGGCTCCACCGAATCGTCTGCTCTCAAAGACAAGCTGATGGACGTCGCCAACGCACCGGGCGAGCAGATTTTCCCGGGCCAGTTGGAGAAGGCCCTGAAAATCTTGGCTGATGGCGGCGAGATCGACTACGTCGGCGCCTCCGCTGTGGAGCTGATCGGTCCGGGCGAAAGCGCCGGTAACTACCGCGAGATTGCCATTGACGGCGATCAGCTGGTGACCGTCGGCTTCCGCTAAGCTGCAGAGGAACGGGGCCGGTGAGTGCCGGCCCTGCCGTTGGAAGAATGCCGCGCCGGCTCGTTCTAGCGCGGCATTTTTTGTGTCAGGAGAGCGCGAGGCGCGAGAGCTCTTGTGCGGCCTCAGTTAGCCGGTCGAGGTGCTGATGGGCATCGTCCAGCGACAGCCGCACCGTTGGCGCGTGGAAGGAGACCGTCGACATGAGCCGGCCATGATCATCGACGATGGGGCGGGACAGTGCGATCATGCCGTCCATGAATTCCTCGTCGTCGACGCCGAAGCCGCGGCTCCGCGTGGCGGCGATCTCGTCGCGCAGCTGCCCACGGTCGACGATGGACCGATCAGTATGCGGCTCCAGTGCGGCTGAGGAGAGGTAACCGTTGAAGTTGGCTTGGCTGAGGCTCGCCAAATAGAGTTTGCCGCTGGCGGTGCAGTGAAACGGGACCTTTGTGCCGATGGGCAACTGAATGCGCAGCGGCCATTTGGTCTCAACCCGGTCCACGTAGATCATCGCCTGGCGGTCGGGCAGCGCGATATTGCAGGTCTCGCCGACGGCTTCGGCGAGTGCGCCGAGGATCGCAAGCCGTGCGGTGCGCACCCGGGATGAGGATTGCACGTTGGCGGCGAGGCGGCGCAGGCGGGTTCCTGCGGTGTAGGACCGGCCGTCAATCTCGCGCTGAACGTAGCCCTCCGCCTCCAGCTGCGAGAACAGGCGGTGAATTGTGGGTTTGGGAAGGCCAAGCCGCTCGTTCACCGCGGTGGGCGTGACCGGGACACCGGCGGCGGCCACCTCCTCCAGGATGAGGAGGAGGCGCATCGTGGTGGGGATCGTCTCCCGCAGGCCGCCGATATCGTCCATGGGCTCCGCTTAATGTGGTCAAGCCACGCTTGGGATCACCGTTCTGGTAGCAGGATTGTGGCCAGTTCGGGGGTGAGTGCCACGATAATCCACACTGTGATCAAGGCGACAAGGTACGGCACCGTGTACCTGAGTAGTCTAAAGTACGGAACGCCGGTCACGCCGCTCGCCACATACAGGTTGAGCCCGTAGGGCGGCGTGACGAAACCGATGGACGCCCCCACCAGGAAGATGACTGCAAAGTGCACTGGCTCGACGCCGACCGAGTGCGCGATGGGGGCAAGGATCGGCGCGAGGATAATCGTGACGGGCAGGCTTTCCAGCACCATGCCGAAGACGAAGACGATGGCCATGGCGGTGAAGAGCACGGCGTAGTAGCCGCCCATGGAAATCACGAAGTCGCCGATCACCTGCTGTGCGCCCAGGAGCGACAGGATCTGCTGCATCACCACCGAGATGGCGATGAGCGGGGCCAGGATGCCGGTGATCTGCGCCGAGCGCATGGTGATGGATGGCAGCTCCCATGGGGTGAAGCCGCGCACCACGAGCATCTCGCCGTAGGACTTTTCCGATGTGGGTCTGTCCTCTGAGCGCGAGCCCATGAGCTTGTAGATCGGCAGGCACAGGACGCCGACGATCACGCAGAAGCCCACCGTGACACCTGCCGCCTCCGTGGGCGAGAATTTGCCGGTGTAGATACCCCACAGGACGAGGCCGATGGCGAAGAAGCCGAGCCAGGCGCCGAGGGCCGTTTTGGTGACGCGGCTGGGGCTCAGCGGGATGAGGATGCCCCACTTGTTGGCAAGGCACACCAGGAAGCAAGCGAACATCATGCCGCCGACCATGAATGCGCCGGGGAGGATGCCGGCGACGAAGAGGTCGGAAATGGGAAGGCTCAGGAGAAAGCCGTACACGATGAAGATGATCGAGGGTGGAATGATGATGCCCACCGTGCCGCCGGCTGCGGCTGTCGCGGCGGAGAAGCGCTCGTCGTAGCCGCCCTTCACCATCTCCGGGTGCAGCATGGAGCCGATGGTGGCGGTGGTGGCCGAGTTGGAGCCGGAGATCGCCGCGAACAGGCCGCAGGCGCCGAGCGAGGCCATGGCGAGGCCACCGCGGATCCAGCCGAGGCACGCGTAGGCAAAATCGGACAGGCGGCGCGCGATGCCGGAGCGGTTGATGAGGTCACCCGTCAGAATGAAGAGCGGCATGGCGAGAAGCGCGAAGCCGTCGGTGAATACGTCCGACATGGCGGCGCCGATGTTGTCGAGCGTCATGCCGATGACGAAGCTTGCACCGATCACCCAATAGGCGATGACGAGGAAGACGGGCACGCCGAGCATGAACAGCACGGTGACGCCCACTGAGACGATTGCGATCCAGGTTCCGTCGGTCATGGTCGCCTCACTGTCCGCCAATGATTGCTTGGCGGATCATCGGCTCGCCAGAACGGTAGTTGTGGATGTCTTCCAGGAGGTTTTCGAGGACGCGCGCTGTGAGGAGCACGAACGCGATGGGCACGCTGATGAGGAACCACCATTGCAGAACGTCGTCAGTGCCGAGGAGGATTTGGAAGTTGGCCGCTGAGTTTGCGGCGACGCGCCCTGCTCCCACGACGACGATCCACGAAAACACGAACCAGAGCACAGCATCAAGGATCAGGCAGATGAACTGGCCGGTGCGGCCCATGGCGGTTCGGAACTCGGCGAAGGCGAGGTGCGTGCGTAGGCGCACATTATAGGCGCAGCCGAACCAGGCCATGATGAGAAATAGGAACGGTGGCAGCGTTGTGGACCACGGCGCTTGTTGGCTGAGGACGAATCGGCGGAACACTTCGATGAAGATGACCGCTGCGATGACGAGGTAGCTCGTGACCATCACCGTGCGATCAAGGTTCCGCTCCAGGAATGGGATCAGTTTGTAGAGCGCGAGGACGATAAGCCCGCCGCCGAGGGTCACGACAAAGCCGACGAGCCAGGCGCCCGGTCGTCGCATGGCTTGGCTGATTTCCCACGAATCGTTCGTTTGGAGCGCGGCGACAACTGCCATCGCTGCTGACCACTTCTCACCCATCGCGTTTCCCCTTCCCAGCTTGCCCAGGCCGCGCGGTTGCGTTGTGGTGTGCGGCGCCCCTCGGACTTTGCCGGGGCGCCGCACGAGATTGTAACAATTGCCGCGGATGCGGCGATTGCGATGGGTCTGAATTAACCCGTGCGCCACCAGCGGCGGGGCTCGACGTTCTCCGCCAGCGTATCCTTCGGGATCTCCCGGGCGATACGGTGGATCTCGGTGTAGGTATCCTGACCGCCGGACCAGTTGTTGAGGCGCTCGCGCCAGCCGTTCCACGGCTCGGGGTTGAACTCCGGCGAGCACATTTGTTCGGCTTTGGCGATCTCGTCGTCAGACAGCGACGCAAGACGAACGTTGTTCTGGGCAAAGATCGTGTTCGGCAACTGCGGGTTGGAGAAACCGACGGTGTTGACGAGGGCGGCTTCGTTGGCGGCTTGGACGTGCACCTGCGCAAGGTAGGCCGATTCCATGATGGCGTCTTGCAGGTGCCCTTCCATGGAATCGAACACTTCCGCCGACATGCCCGTGTGCTCGGTGCCGCAGAAGAATTTGAGGTCCACGCACTGGGAGACCACCGGGCTCATGTTGGCGTAGGCGACCGCGGAGGCCCATGTTTCGGCGCCGTCGATGAGGCCTTGCTTCAGCCCATCGAGGGTCTCTTCCCACGCGATCGGTACGGGGTTGAGGTTGAGCTGCTGCATGGCGATGCGGCCGAGCTGCGTGCCCGTGACGCGGTTTTTGGTGCCGAACAGGTCTTCGATGGTCGTGACGGTAGGCTTGTCCTGCCAGGACAGGCCCAGCTGGATGCCGCGCAGCTCGGCGTGCGTGAACAGGAACTTGAGGCCGTGGCGCTTCTCCATCGGGTCGCGCAGAAGTTTCATGCTCTCGGGCGAATAGAAGAAGTAGTACTGCGACGCGCGCGAGGGGAACATGTACGCGTAGTCGAGGACGTTAAGGTA
Source organism: uncultured Paracoccaceae bacterium (assembly GCA_937884725.1). Lineage (GTDB taxonomy): Bacteria > Pseudomonadota > Alphaproteobacteria > Rhizobiales > Amorphaceae > Acuticoccus. The sequence goes on along the minus strand of CAKZYH010000524.1, from coordinate 405 downwards.
GGGCGTAGAGCCGGCCGAGTTCTGGGTCGACGCGGCGTAGAGATCGACGATGCCGAGCTGGGCCTTTTCGGCGCAGGCGAGCTGGCCGCAGATTTGGTTGTCGCCGATGAACTCGACGCGGATTTCACCCTCGGTGCGCTCTTCGAGGTCGCGGGCAAATTCCAGACAGCCGGCGCGCTCGATGAGGAGGTTGCGCTGGTTAAAGCCGGCGGCGCCGAATTTCAGGGTGTGCTTCGCTTCGTTCTTGAAGCGCTTATCGTAAGTCGACTCGGCCGCTTTCGCGAGCGAGGATAACGTTACCGCACCGCCCAAGCTGCTGGCGGCGAACAGTGTTGAGGTCAGGCCATAGCGACCTGCGAGCTTCATAAAGTCGCGCCGATTGAGGCCGGCGAGCTTGTCAGACAC
>CAKZYH010000523.1 GCA_937884725.1 uncultured Paracoccaceae bacterium | reverse complement strand
TGGACGGTGAGGATGTTGTCGCTCATTCGGCTGCCATCTCCCGACCTCTAATGGGCATCGCGTGGCCGAAGTAGGCTTCGATGACCTTCGGATCGTCTTGGATTTCTGCGGGGGCTCCGTGGGCGATGACTTCGCCGTAGTCGAGGACGGTCACCTGGTCGGAGACGGCCATGATCATGTCCACGTGGTGTTCGACGAGGAGCACGGTGAGGCCTTTGGAGGCGATGATGCGGATGAGTTTGACGAGGTCGTCGATTTCGCCGTGGGTGAGGCCGGCGGCGGGTTCGTCGAGGAGGATCACCTTGGGGGCGATGGCGAGGGCGCGCGCGATTTCCAGGCGCCGCTGGTGGCCGAAGGGCAAGTTGCGGGCGCGCTCGTCGGCGTAGTCGGTGAGGCCGACGAAATCGAGGAGCGCTTCGGCGTCGGCGCGTTTGCGCTTTTCTTCGAACCGCATCGCGGGGATGCGGAATAGCGTGCCGAAGAAGCCGTTCACGTAGCCGGTGTGGAAGCCGACCATGACGTTGTCCATGACGGTCATGTCGGCGAAGAGCTCGGTGTTTTGGAAGGTGCGGGCGACGCCGGCGGCGGCCATGGCGGCGCTATCGCGGCCCGTCACCTCTTGGCCGAGGAGCGAGATGGAGCCCTCGGACGGCTTGTAGAAGCCGGAGATCATGTTGATGACGCTCGACTTGCCGGCACCGTTGGGGCCGATGAGTGCGGCGACTTTGCCGGGCTTTACGTCGAGGTTGACGTGATCGACTGCGGTGAGGCCGCCGAAGCGCAATGTGAGGTTTTTGAGGGAGAGGACGGTCTCCGGTGGGTTTTCGAGCGGCTGGACGATGGCGTCGAGGGCTGGCGTCCAGTGGGGCCACTCGGCGCTTTCGCGGGTGCGCGGGGCGGTGCGGCGGGAGCGCCAGAGTTCGCTGATGGATCCAACGATGCCTTTGGGCATAAGGAAGAGCACCAGGACGAGGAGGAGGCCGAACGCGAAGGTCTGCCACTCCTCGAACGCTTGCAGGCCGACGGTGGCGCCGAAGACGGCTGTGGTGCCGACGACTGGGCCGACGACGGTGCCGGCGCCGCCGAGAATCACCATCAGCAGGAATTGGATCGACTGGGTGAAGGTGAAGGTTTCGTAGTTCACGTAGAGGGCGAGGTAGGTGAAGAGCGCGCCGGCGAGGCCCGCGAAACCTGCGGAGATGACGAACGCCATCGTGCGCATGGCGATGATGGAGATGCCAAGCGATTGGGCTGCGTTTTCGCTCATGGCGGTGGCGCGCATGGCGCGGCCGAAGCGCGAGTAGAGGAGCGTGTATTGCAGGACGAGCGCGAGGGTCAGGAAGAAGAGGCAGACGTAGTAGTAGCTGTGGCCATCGCGTGCTGAGGGGCTGAGGCGGAGCCCGAAAATTTCGCCGCGGGGAATGCCGAAGAGGCCGGAGGCGCCGCCGGTGAAGGAGACCCATTCGCGCAAGATGTTCACGAAGACGAGGCCGAAGGCGATGGTGATGACGGCGAGGTAGACGCCGCGCACGCGCACTGAGGGATAGGCGAGGACCGCGCCGAGGACGGCGGTGAGGGCGATTGCGGCGATGACGCCGGGGATGAAGCCGATGCCGAGGTAGACGCCGAGCGTTGCCGCGACGTGGGCGCCGAAACCGTAGAGCGCAGCGTGGCCCAGCGAGACGAGGCCGGCGGCGCCGACTAGGATCGAAAGGCCGATCACGACGATCGTGAAAATCATCATGCGCATGACGACGCGCAGTTCGAAGCTTGTGGGGAAGCGCGTGTCGACGACCAGGCTCACGTGGGGCAGGAGTGCCAATGCCACCACTGAGACGATGAGGAGCGCTCCGAGGCAGGCTTTTGCGGCGGTGCTCATACCTTCACCACCTCGCGACGGCCGAAGATGCC
>CAKZYH010000522.1 GCA_937884725.1 uncultured Paracoccaceae bacterium | reverse complement strand
TCGTGCCGCGCCACAAGCTCTTCCAGCGCTGCCTCGAGCGCCGGCACACCAAGCGGACCGGAGAGCCGCACCACGCCTTCAATGTGATACGCACCACCCGCCGCACCATCCAGCTGGTCCAAAAACCAAAGCCGCTCCTGCTGGTAGCTCAAACCCAAAACACCACCGCGCGGAACTTGAACTATGCCCGAGACCGCGGCGGCTGCAGGGCAAACGGCAAGAGCCTGAGCAAGTTCGGCAACAGTCGGCGCTTCGAAGACAGTGCGAATGGCCAACGTCTTGCCTGTCGCCCTCTCCAGTCGTGCGACCAGGCGCACAGCCATCAACGAGTGACCGCCGAGATCGAAGAAATCATCGCGCCGACCGACCTTCTCAACGCTCAGAACGTCTGCGAATGCCGCCGCCACGGCTTCTTCATTCGCCCCAGACGGCGCTTCGAATGCAGCACGCGCGAGCGAAATCTCGGCCTTGGGTAAGGCTTTGCGGTCCACTTTTCCGGAGGCTGTTACGGGCATCTTGGAAAGCACCACGAAACCCGAAGGCACCATGTGCTCCGCCAACGTCCGCTTGAGCGCATGGCGCACAGCTTCAAGGTCCACGCTGTTCGCGCCAAGGATTCTTGGACCGGCAAGCGCCTCTTCCGGTTCATCCGCTGGGACAAGATAAGCGATGAGCCGGGTTTCTTCGTCGTTGGAGGCCACCACCGCAGCCTCAGCGACCAGATCAAGCGCCCGTATCGCAGCCTCGATCTCACCAAGTTCCACCCGCATTCCGCGGATTTTCACCTGGTTATCGATCCGGCCGCAGAACTCCAGCGTGCCGTTTGCGTGCCAGCGCGCGAGGTCGCCCGTGCGATAAAGGCGCGCTCCGGGCACGCCGGAAAACGGATCGGGCACGAACTTCTCAGCCGTCAGAGACGCGCGGCCGAGATACCCGCGACTGACCTGCACGCCGCCGATGACAAGTTCCCCCGCAACGCCCACAGGAACGGGTTCAAACCGCTCGTCCACCACGTACACTTTTGAGTTGGACATGGGCCGACCAAGCGTCGCCGTGCGGGACTCGGTACCGATCTTCTCCATCGCAACGGAAATCGTGGTTTCGGTGGGGCCGTAGCTTGCAAACAAGCAGGCATCGCGCGCAGTCACCGCTTGCTGCAATGCCTTCGTCACCACCTCGCCACCGATGACAAACGTATTTTTTGCAGACATTCGGCAGCCGGCCCGCATCAGCGCCTCCAATGCCGTCGGCGTTGCGTGCATGAAGTCTACTTCGTCCAGCGCGACCGTCCGTGAATTCGGCTCGCACTCAACGAAATCTTCTAACTGACACAAAAGAAGCGTGTTCCCCGTGATCAGCGGAAGCATCACATCTTCAACGGATTGGTCGAACGAGGCTGAGGCGAATGTCGCCATGATGAGGTCGGTGCGCCCTTCGACGATGCGAGCCCGCGCTTGAACCAGGTTGGCAATACCTAAGACCGTCGTGATCACACCCTTGGGCCGTCCAGTCGAGCCGGATGTATAGATCGCGTACGCTAAGGTTTTTGAAGTTGTCGGCGAAAGCCGCTCAGTGTCGAGCAGTGTCTCGGATGACCGCTTATTAATCGTGTCCGCTGTGGCGCGATCGTCCAGCACAACCAAGGCGCAATCCGTGAAGCCGGTCGTCAGGCGTGTTTGCTGGGCCACGGTATCGGTGACGCTCACCACCACCTTGGGCTTTGCATCGGCCATCATGAACTCGAGCCGTTCGTGCGGATAGTCAGGGTCGAGCGGCAAGTACGCACCGCCGGCCTTCCAAATCGCGAGAAGCGCGATGATCGTTTCCGTCGACCGACCAAGGCAAACGCCCACCAGCACCTCCGGCCTGACGCCAAGGTCCACCAGATGTCGCGCCAACTGGTTCGAGGCTTGATCGAGCGCGGAGTACGTAAGAGTTCGTGCCCCGTCGATCACCGCCATCGCATCGGGCCGGGACGCCGCATGGGCTTCGAAAAGGTCCACCACCGTCTGATTGAGAGGAAAACCGATGGCGGTCTGGTTAAAGCCAGCAACGATCTGATTTCGCTCTCCCTGCGAAAGCAATGGCAGGTCGGCAAGCGCCTTGTCCGGCGCACTGACCGCTGCAGCCAGGAACCGGCCGAGCATTGCGGCGATCCGCTCCACCGTCGCCTCATCAAACAGCTGGCGCGCAAATGCGAGCGAGCCAACAAGGCCGTCCGCCGTTTCTGTGAGGTTGAGCGAAAGCTCAAATTTCGCCGACCCAGCCTTGCCGGAAAGCGGCGTGGTCGTGATCCCCGGCAGCGTCAGGTTGCTCCCGGACTCCGGTGTGTTCTGCAACACCAGCATCACTTGAACGACAGGATGATGGCTCAGACTGCGCACCGGCGACAGCGCCTCGACGACCGCCTCGAACGGCACGCCCTGGTGGTCGAACGCGCTCAGCACCGTCCGTTTGGTCGCAGCAAGGTGCTCGCGGAACGAGGCAAGACGGTCGACACGGTTTCGAAGCGCGACCGTATTGACGAAGAACCCGACAAGACTTTCCAGCTCGCGTCGCGGCCGGCCAGCGACCGCCGTACCGATCACCACATCCTCGCCAGCACCAAGCCGCGACAGCAACGCCGCAAACGCAGCTTCCAAGGCCATGAAGAGCGTCGCGCCTTCCGTGCGAGCCAGCGCTTCAAGCCGCACCGTCACCTCCCGCGGGATCTGGACCGGTACCGAGCCACCGCGATAGTCCATGACCTGCCCGCGCGGCCGGTCGAAGGGCAGCGCGATGGCCTCCGGGATGCCCGCCAGCGTCGCGCGCCACCAGGCCGTCTCCTCGCCCAGTCGCTCTCCCGAAAGCACTTTTCGCTGCCACGAGGCGTAATCGGCGTACTGGACAACAAGATCGGGCAAGGCGGCCGGCGCACCGCTCACGGCCTCCCGGTAAAGCGCCGAAATCTCATTCAGCAAGAGCCCCACCGACCAGCCGTCGAGAACGGTGTGATGGCCTCCCATCAGCAACACGTGCTCGTCTTCAGCGACATGGATAAGCCGCGCTCGGAACAGCGGACCGGCCGCCAAATCAAAGGGTTCGGAAAGCCAAACCGCAACCTGGGCTTTGAGCGAATTCTCATCGGCGCCAAGAAGCACTTCGAACGCCGGGGCAAAGTTCGCCGCTTCCGGCTGCATGACCACTTGCCGCGGCTGCCCATCCTCGCCGGCTGCAAAGGTTGTGCGCAGGCTATCGTGTCGTCCCACCACACGCGTCAGCGCACTTTGGAGTGCCGCGGCATCGAGCGCGCCTTGAAGGCGCAAAGCCCCCTCAATGTGATAGGCGGCGCCGGCGGACGCATCGAGCCGGTCGAGAAACCACAACCGTTCCTGTTGGTATGATAAGGCGAGCGGTAAGGAGCGATCGGCAACCATCACCGCAGTGCGCGTCCAGTCACCATCCGCCGCCTCAAGGCGTACCGCGAGCTCAGCGACAGTCGGGGCCTCGAAAACAGCGCGCACTGCGAGGGCTTTGCCGGTCTCTGACGCCAGTCTAGAGACCAGTCGGACCGCCATCAAGGAATGGCCACCAAGGGCAAAAAAGTCATCGTGTCGGCCGACCGTCGCGACGCCAACCAGTGCGCTGATTGCCGATGCTACGACCTTTTCCGAGGCTTTAACCGGCGCCACAAAGGTTGGCCGCGCCAGAGCGTGCCTGGCCTCCGGTAGAGCTTTGCGATCCACCTTGCCGGACGCGTTGAGTGGCAGGCGCGATAGCCCCACGAACCCGGAGGGCACCATGTGATCCGGCAGCGTGGTCCTGAGCGCGGCACGGATCGCTTCAAGGTCCACAAGACCCTCAAGCGGTACGGGTTGGGGCGCCTCCGGAAAGTGCGCGGTTCGATGCGACACCGGCAAGGTGGAGGGCACGAGATAGGCCACCAGCCGCCGCTCGCCATTGCCATCCTGGGGCGCGCTCACCACCGCCTGCGCCACCCCCTTCTGGACGGTCAGCGCCGCTTCGATTTCGCCAAGCTCCACCCGCATGCCGCGGATTTTTACCTGCGCATCGATCCGGCCCAAAAACTCCAGCGTGCCGTCGGAGCACCAACGCACACGGTCTCCGGTGCGGTACACCCGCGCCCCCGGCACGCCCGAGAAAGGATCTGCAACGAACCTCTCTGCCGTCAGGCCGGCGCGATTGGCATAACCACGCGCAAGTTGGACACCTCCAATCAACAGCTCGCCAGACACACCAACCGGAACAGGCTGAAGCCGCGTGTCCACCACGTAGATTTGCGTGTTGGCGAACGGACTGCCGATCCGTCTCAGAAGCTCCGTGTTCTGGCTTTGAGACGCCGTTGCAGTGATCGTCGCTTCTGCCGGGCCATAGCAGTTGAGACACATGGCTGCGTTCGTCACCAGCCAGTCCGCCAAGTCGGGCGAGAGGGCCTCGCCGCCCACAACGGCACGGATGCCGCGCGGCAACGCGATGCCTTCCGACTGTAAAAGCTGCCAGATCGCCGGGGTCACATGGAGATGGGTGACCGCCTCGCGCTCAAGCCAGGGCAGCAGCTGAGACGGATCAGCTGCAATGTCATCGGCCAAGATTTCGACCGTGGCGCCATTGTATAGCGGTATGGAGAGATCTTCGACCGACACGTCCCAGCCGATTCCGATGGCCGCAGCCATGATCTCCGTTGGTCTAAGACCGTAGAGCGCACTCTTGTGGGACAGGAAATTGTTGAGCGAGCCATGGTCCACCATGACGCCTTTGGGCTGCCCTGTGGATCCGGAGGTATAGATGACATAGGCAAGGTTGTGCGCTGACAGCAGTGCGGTTCGCTCGCCAGCCTGAACCGGTGCGGCCGAGCACGCCGCAATGACCCGCGCACTCGCGGCATCGTCGAGCACCAGCCTGGGGCAGTCGGTGGCAAACGCGCTCGCCCCAT
>CAKZYH010000521.1 GCA_937884725.1 uncultured Paracoccaceae bacterium | reverse complement strand
CCGTAGCCAAAAACCCCCGGCTTGCCCACGGCGTCGAGCGCAGCCTGCATTTGCGCCGAAACAGATTTTTGGGTCGCGGCAGGAAGGTCGGCGGCCATCGCCGAATAGAAAGCCTGCGCTGTCACGACGAGCGTTGAGGCTGTCTGGTAAGTGCCAATGTTTGATTCCGCGCCCGACAACCTGCGTTCAATCTGATCGACCGTCGCCCGTCGGAGCGCCGCTTTCGCCGCGTCGCTATCCTTGTTTTTGACCGCGTCCGTGAAGGCGGCACCGATGCCCGGGTCCCCCGAAAACGCATCGTCTCCCGCCTCCAGCACCTTAATGTCGGGGCCGAATGATGTGACCGCCGCGCTGGCTGCGGACCAATCACCTTTGTTGACCGCATCGAGAAAGGCCTCACGCTGGGCGATCAGCGGATCGGATTGCGGCGATGCGTAGGAGTAAGCGTGCGCGCCGGTGGTGGACGTCGCAATTGTCCCGACGACTAAGAGCGCTGCCAGTACTGTTCTCATTGTCAGTCTCCTCATTGCGTTACGCGATGCTCCCAGCCTCGATCACAATGCGTTCGTTGCGATGATCGCGAATGTCGGCACGCAGATCCTGCCGTGTAATAATCGCTTCCGCCGCCATTTGCCCCATCTCCATGGCCGTGTCGGTGAAGACGTAGCGGAAGCTCCCTTGGCGACCACACTGGTAAAGGTTTTCGATGGCGCCGAGGTGCGCGAATGCTTGGGAACGCGCGCGCTGGTAGCCGTTGACCAACAGCGGGTAAGCTTGTGCGGCCCGCACAGAAAAATACTCGCCGCTCGCCATGGATGGATCGATCCCGAGGGTTCGGAGATCGGCGCAGACCTTAGCGAACAGCACGTCGTCAGGCATCTGCCACATTGCGGTTCCTGGATCGCACGGGATTTCCAGCATCAGCGACGTACGGCCGGCCGGTGCCATTTCGGGCGAGCGACGCTTGGGTTCCTGCAGCCTGGTCGCCAGAATGTGTTCATCGGACAAATACTGCCAAGTGTTCGGTGAGACGTCTTCAGCATCCATCATCATGTTGAAGAAACGAAGACCGCGGAACCTCAGCGGAGATGAACCTCCGGTCATCGCGACCATGGCCGGCAGAGCCATTGTGGAGATGACCGCATCGCAGGAAACGGGCCCTTGATCGGTCTCGACCGCGCGCACTGCACCGCTGCGCACATCGAGCCCTTCAACCGACACGCCGCGCCTGATCGTGGCGCCGCTATCGCGCACATGGTCGGCCAGGCGGTCAAAAAGCATACCAAAGCCGAGCCGCGGATAGCGGTAGGTTCGCGCGTAGGTGCGCAAACCCTTGCCGCCTGCGGGCAGCAGCCGCCTGGCGACGTCCTTTAGGTCCATGAGACTAATGCGCTGGTCGGCCCAATCGCCAGACAACTCGGTGGGTTCGATGCCCCAAAGCTTGCGAGTATAGCCCTCAAAGAAGGTGCGGTAGAGCGTTGGACCGAACCGCGCCTTCGTCCAGCTTGCAAAGTTTGCATCGCTGTCCACGAGCTGATGACGCACAAGCGCTTTCAGAAGGTCGAACGACGCCCCGGCAAGCAATGTGGGTGGGGCGTTGATCAGCAGATTTTTGATGTTGAGCGGGTAGTCGTAAGTGCGCCCACCAAGGCGTATGACCGAGCGGCGCTGCGCAAGCAGGAAGTCGTGACCCATCAAGTCTTCAACAAGGGTGAGGAGTGCGCGGTTGCTCGTAATAAAGCGATGCCCACCGAAGTCGAAGCGGTAGGTTCCCGCGCGCCCTTCAAACGTGGTCGTACCGCCCAAGCCGCCGAGCGCAGCCCGGCGCTCGAGCACGGTAACATCGACGCCCGCTGAGATCAGCGTATGGGCTGCCATCAAGCCGGCTGGGCCAGCCCCGATGACGACGACATGCCGAGCCGAGGGTCTCATGGCAGGCTCAGTGACTGTCGTGTCTCCACCGGCAGGCTCAAGCCGGTTTCAGGGCTTTGGGCTGGGCGTAGGCGCGCGCCCAAAGGATCAACGCGCAGACCAGGAATGTGAGCCAAACTCCGAATTGTAACGGCGTCGGTGTTGCGTCGTAGCCGAACAGCCCGCGCAGGAATTCACCAGCGCCGCCAGTATCTGGCACGATGCCCGACAAGTCGAACAGCGCAGTCGTAGGTCCGGGGAGATAGCTAAGCCCCTGAAGAATGTTCGTCGCTGACGCGAGGAGCCCGGCGGCGATGATGATCAGGAGCAAGCTCGACCAGCGGAAGAAGGCCCGCAGCGGCAGCCCGCGCGCGCCCCGCAGCAAAAGCGACACCACCGCGAGGGCGAGGCACAACCCGGCCAGACCACCGAGCCAGGAGATTGCTACGCCGCTGTACATGAGCGCGGAGAGGAAAAGAATAGTCTCCATAGACTCCCGCCACACGGAGATGAAGGACAGGAATGCGACGCCAAAGATGTTCCCTGCCGACACGTAGTTGCGCAATTGGTTCTTCGCCGCGCCAGCCGCCTCCTTGGCCTGCTTCTGCATCCACACCGCCATGTAGGACAACACACAGGCGGCAAGCACCATGATCGTCGCTGTAAGGATGAGCCGGTATGTGTCGCTGTGGAACTTGCTGATGACAAACTCCAGGACCACCGCCGTCCCGAGTGCCACGAGTGCCCCTGCTACCGCGCCGATAAAGATCCACGCCGAATACCGTGTTGCATCGAGTTGTCGTAGGTACGCCAGCAGGATTCCGACCAATAAAAACGCTTCCAGGCCTTCACGAAATACGATTAAGAACGTGCCGAACATTGATTAAGTGTTTCCCAGTGTTGTCGTGATAGCCTGCAACTCCACCGCATCCGGGGGCGGCATGTTGGGATAACGCTCGCGGACCTTATCGGTGATCCACTGCGGGAACGTCCGGAACATGAGTTTCACGTCCGCCGTCAGAGGTGTCTTGGCGCTGTCTGGAAGTACAAAGGCTTCATCACGGTGACCGTTGGCCGGGATGCGTGTGTCCTCCGCCATCTTTCGGTACCGCCAAAAGTCCAGGCCCAGAGCGTGCCCGGCGCCATCATCAAAGACGTTGGCGAACAACCTCGCGTTATTGTCAAGGTTACCATCCTTGTCCAACTTGCCCGAGGCGAACACTTCCTTGCCGTCGGCATCGATGACAGACACGTCGAGCCACAGCTGCCGGAAATCCGAAACGCCGGTGGGAAGGTTGTGGCCCGCGCCGGTGTTTGCGACGCGAACCACCAGCTCCTGCCCGCCTTGATCGCCGGCCTTTGTCGAGGTGGTGAGCGTTGCAGCTGACTTTAGGAGGTTGATCGTCATCTCCCGTCGCTCAGGGCTGCGAAGGCCAAGAAGGTGGTATTGCGCACCGACAAAATGGTGCGCGCGGTAGTTGGGAACGATCGGCCCTTGGTTGGTCGCAACGCCCGCCACCGCAGTCCCGATGGACGCAACGCTCGTGTGCATGTGGCAGTCGTTGCAGGTCACCGACGCGGCGGGGTTTTCGGTGTTGTTGTAGCTTGAGTTGGCCCACTCGGTGTACGTGGACGTCGTTTGCGCGCCAACGCCTGGTGTAAACTCCTCGTGGCACGCGGAACAGAATTCCGGACCGTTTAACGCGGCCGGCGTGAAGGAGCGCTTGTGCTCGTCAGGCTCGGCACGGATGGTGCGGTTTGAAAGCCAGCGGACGAGGCGCAGTCGCGCGTCCTCACCCGGATAGGTGATCCTGTCGGCGAGGTTGATTTCAAGGCTGGCGTTCCCGGCCGCGACCGGCCCCGCCATTTCAACGCGCTGAGTGCGGTGGCAGAACACACAGCCCATGCCTTCGTCGACCGCAGCTGTGCTGTGTTCCAGTTCGTCGAAGAGCGACTGGCCGTCGGTCTCAAACAGGTGCGAAGTGCCTTGCGTTTTCGTGGCGCCCGAAAGCAACGCCTGCGGCGCGTGACAGCCCATGCACCACGCTCTGAACGGCTCGCCCACGTTTTGCGCTGCGAGGTCCTCCAGCACCACATAGTACGGGTTCGACTCGCCCATGAGCCGATGCATTGATCCGCTCCACTCATCAAAGATCTGAGTGTGGCACTGACTGCAAAGGGCTGGATTGACCCATTTTGAATGGTCCACTGACCCCTTCCCGCCATCAGCCCGGAGCCAGGTGGACAAGAGCGGCAAGTTTCCAGCAGACGTCACATAATGGTGCAGGTCGTGCATCATGGAAACGACCGCAGCGGGTGGGTTCTCTGGGTCGATATCGGGCGCATCGAACTTGGTGTCGAAGCCCATCCCACCTTGCGTTTGCTTGATCATCCGGATGTATTCCGCAACGAAATTTCCAGCAACAAATTCCTTTAAGCTGAAATGGCCGGGAACAGCGTCTGTTTTGACGTCCAATGTGGTGGAGCGGAACAGAAAGCCGTTGGTGTAGTTAAAGCCGGAGAGATGGCAGCTGGAGCAGCTCATCCAGCTGCGTCCCGCCATCGGCGCATCGGGAAAGGCCGAGGTCTTCGCTAGATGAAACAGGCGCAGGCCCCTGCGCATTTGAGGCTCAAGCGGGTCCTTTTCGACCACCTTTGCAAAGCTGGCCTTTTCGACCGCCATCGCCGCGAAAGGCCCCCCTCCCCCCGTTGTAATCGTCGACAGGTCGAGGCTCATCGCGTTTTGGACAATAATGTCATCGCCATCGATGGTCAGGCTTCGGGGGTTCTGACCGGGTAAACCAAAGATCTGCGACGCGTTCGCGCCAGTTGAGCCGTTCGGACCCTCGTTTCCGGTGATGGGTGCGGCGCGTGAAAGATCGAACGTGACAAGATCTTCGCTGCCGGACATGACCGCATAGACCTTGCTGCCATCGTCTGAAAACACCGCATCGGTTGGATTAGAGACAATACGCTGAATATTACCGCTTTCGATGATGTTGATTTGGATGAACATCTCTTTGCGGCGGTTCACCACCTCGTGCTCATTACCCTTTTCCATCCAAAGCACGGAAATGGCTGGGAAGACTATGGATTGAAATTGGAATGGGTGGTCGAAGTTCCACAGGTGATGGGGGAGCCAGGCTTGCTTTAAGTCCGGGCTGAGGACGATCCGGTCAAGAACCCGCGGCAAGCCCTGCGAGATGGTGGGGTCTGAGTTTTGCGACACATGAAGCGTGATGGTCTTGTCGAGCTTGGGCGTGCCGCCAACCGTGTCGTAAATCGCGACTTTGCCGATCAGGGAATGGGTGATGACGAGCCGCCCGTCGGGCAAGAGAGCCAGTCCTTGCGGGGTGTCCTCCACGTCAATCACGCGCTGGATACGAGCGGCCTGGTCTACGCCATAGAGCCTGGCGGTCTCGGCGGTCGTCACCCAGAACAGGTTGTTGCGCGGATCGTGGACCACACCGTAGGGCCTCCCCCCGAGCGCGCGTTCCGCCACGGGCTTCAACGTCTTTGCGTTCAAGATGTGAAAGCCATTGCCGGCGTGGTCGGTGGCCGCCAGGAGCGTTTCGTCGCTGTTAAGGGCGACCGTTTTGATGTCTTTTCCAAGGGCGGCTTCGGCGAGACGGTCGCCCGTTTTCCGATCGATCTTCGAGACCGAACCCGCTTCAAAGTTCGCGCTGTACAAAAGGCTCTTGTCGGCTGACAGCTGTAACGAGCCGCTGGACGTGGCCGTATACTGAGCGGTGCCATCGGTTGCCCCAACGCCGATCGGATTGCTGACCGCGACGAGCATGACGGTGCTTGAGATAAGCCCCACCGCCACAAGAGCCTTTCTGACAACGCTGAGCCGCCACGAATGCCAAATGATGAAAGCAACTAAGGGGATCGCGGTTATGAGATGCGCGAAGTGCGCGATCGCCCCCAGGCGCGAGTGATCCTCGCCGATGAACAGCAACCAAAGACCGCACAAGAACATGATTGTGAGGCACGCTTCGATCAGTTGCCCGGTGCGGCGGTTAAATGGCCGCCGGGAGAAGTTGAGATTGCCGCGATGCAGCAGCCAAAATGAGAGAATGATCGTCGGGAAAAATATGATGGCCGTGACGATATGAATGAGTAACGCCCAACGCTTCACCTCAAACGGCACGTGCGTGTATTCGGTGATCATTAATCCGGTGGCGAGCAGCAGAAAGACGCAAAGCTCCACCGGTTGCATGAGCTTAGTCGAGGTGTTGATACGGAACTGGCGGACTTTCCTCTGAAACGGCGTGAGTTTTTGCGTTGGTCTGCGACGCACTGGTCGTTTGCCGGTCGCTGTGATCCGCGACGACGAGGGCCCGGAACCACCACCTGTCGGCGCAGTGCTCACAGCCAGATCCTCAAAGGCCGCCATCTCAATCCCATGTCTCAGCGAAAGCCACAGCTCAAGGGCTTGCGCTCACCGTGATTTTTGATGCCATCACCGCTGCCGTCCCATGCGGCCCCCCCGCGAAGGTGATGGACTTCACTCCATTCTGATTGACGTCGCCATCATAATCTTTGGCGGTCATATGCTCGCCCGTGTCGTTGAGCCATTCCGCAAGCTGCAGATTGCGGGCAACGATGGTGAACCAGTCCGTGTAGCGACCGGCCAAGTGGGCCAGTGATAGGTTCTGGTCGGACTCGCCAGAGCGCGCCACCATGTTGAGCATCAACTCACGGATGCCGCCGCTGACAACACCTGCAATGTAGGGGTCGATTGCCATCGGTTGGCCCGGCTTATCGTTGAAGATCTTGAGCGCCGGATCGTAGAAGGTCTTTTCGGCCGCAATATAAAGATTGCGTGCAGCCTCCCTATACTTCTGGTCGCCTGTGGCGAGGAACGCGGCACCAAAGCCCCGAATACCCGCAAATTGGGTCAAAACGGAGTTGGTTCCGGACGGCCCTTTCCCAATCTCAAAGCTGTCGGCAAGCAAACCATCAGCGTTTATCATGTTCTTCAGCATGAAATCGGCCTGTTGAGTCAACGCTTTGAGCGCCGCTTTTCCTTCCTCAGTGCCGAGCGGCTTACCACTCGTTGCCGAGGCGTAGCCTACCGGCAGCGCATCAATTGCCCGCTGATAAACTTGGAGGGCGACAAGCGCGTAGGACGCATCCAAGCTTGTCACTGTCGTACCGGGTTTTCCGTCCGCCCAAGTATCGACAAACGTCCCAGCACTTTCGTTGAAATGGAGGGTGAGGAGGTTTTGTGCCGTGAGGTTGGTCAGGAGCTGCACGATCGAGAACGGGTCATCGGCCACCACAGTAGCGAACGGCCCGATTCCCAGATTTTCTTTTGGGGCGGAGGGAAAGGGAGCGCCGTCGAACATTGCCGCGAAGGTAAGCCGTTGATTCTTATTGACCGACCTTTGATCGGCGTAGCCATAGAATTCGCCCAACGCCCAAAGCATGGTCCAAACTGACCGCAGCGAGGATCCCCCCTCCTCCACCTTCAATTCTCCCAACGCAGAGACACCGTTTTTCTGGTCAAGGGTGACCGACACCCGGTTTGGGAACCAAATTGGTGATTTCGATGCGTCGTAATCGGCTGGGATCTTCGCGCCAAGCGCGTTCCCATCGTAGGCGAAACTGTCACGAAGCATCGTGATCTTGTCCCACGAGATTTCCGTCAGCATGTTGCCGTTAAAGCCATCCGCACCAACGTCGCCGAGGGCAACATTGGGGTCCTTGTCAGCGTCGATGCTTGAGATGGAATCGAGAGCCGTATCGGTTTTGACGTTGTGCATCTGGCGCATGTAGTCCTGCGCCCAAAGCACAACTTTCATAAACTCCATCCCGACAGCGTGTGGCGTGAACGACTTATCCCATCCGCCCTCTGGCCAGCGCAGCGTTTTGTAGTCTCGGAAGTAGGCTGGCAACGTTGCTTGGATTGACTTGGATTCACCCTTGTCGGTCAAGATTGTCATGGGCGTTGTGGCCTCGACTTTAACATCGACCGGCCCGGCATACTGCGGATTGCCTTGAGCGAAGGGGAACGAGATAGGATAGAAATTCTGTGGCAGATCCGCAGGCGTCTGCCCGGCGGCCGCTGCTAACTCCACGACGCGCTTTCCGAGTGTTGTCATCGGATTGTCGGAGCCTGCACGCTTCAGATTGACCGGCCCATTCGCCAGATGTGGACCCATTCCCGACTGATAATTGACCGAATACATCGCCTCTTCTGAAAACTCGTATGAGAGGATCCCAGCTGTGAAATCGAACGGGTCAGGTTTGTTCGCCTGATCAGGATCGAGCACATCAAGATTTAAGCCTAGACCCTCTGCGAGTGGCTCTCCTGAGAATTCGAACTCCACGTAAGCAAAGTGTCCTGCGCCTGTGTTCCAAGTATGGTCATCCACCTTCGTGGTTATACCATCGGCATAGAGTGTACTCTGCACTGAAAATGTGAAACAAAAAATGATTGCAAGGCGCGCGCAACAGTTCATATGACTTATTGGCCTCCCTCAGCGCATGTTTGATCTATGCCAATCATGACGGCGTATACAAGAGCTTGCAGCAGAGCCGCAGCTTGCGAAGCTATCAGCTTAAAAATACCGTCGCAAATTAATTCTGGAGGCGCCCAGAGCCCAATAATAAGAAACTGACTGGACCGCGATACTTTAACTTTTCAAATTAAAACTCAGTGCCCTCGCCTGCGGCCGCTCGTCGTCCTCCTTTGGTTCCGGACAGCAGCATCGCGTCCGGCTGCTAGCCTGAAGGGGCTCATCCGATAACGGTGAGCGGAAGGCGTGCTTCCAGCTACCCCTAAGACTCACCTTTACAGCAGCGAACTGAGCGACATAGTGCAAGCCGGCATCCAATTCGTAGCCCCTTAAGGTTCTGCCAAGAAAAAACACCTCCGGATAGGGGCGTCCTATCCGCCATTGATCTCTTTGCCGGGCTATTGGAGCATAACCTCGGTAAGATGTGAGCGCAGTCTAATGACGTGATACGCCTTTGTTGTCGACCCTGATCGTGTGACGCAGATACTTCCTCGGGACCAATATTCATTCTCACACGATGAAACGGCGATCACCTTCTATATGTCTATGCCTGCTGACCATGAGGCAAGTGAAGGCTCGCCGCTGACCACTCAATGTCAGTCAGCCCCTACGCACCGCCTCCCGCAGGCGTTGCGCTGGCGGCCGCAACCGCGGCGGCGGCAATCTTAGCAATCTCAGTATCAATATAATATAGGCTATGAGGCCCGTCACCAATCACAGCCGCCCGATCAAGAATGCCACGAAACAGCATTTCCTCTTCACGCTGCTCAACAATGAACCACTGAAGAAACTCAAATGTGCTAAGATCGCCAGCCTGGTCAGCCTCTTTTGTTGCTTTAATGAAGCGCTCACTCACCAGCTTCTCATGCTGATAAATCTCTTGAAGTAGTGAAACAAGCGAGTTCGCTTCAATTTTTGGCTCTGGCAAAGCCTCAAACCTGGCGGACAGATCCGCATCGACGATGTACTGATATATCTTTTGCATATGCATCATTTCTTCGGATGCATGCGTCAGGAAAAACTGTGCGCTCCCAGCTAGCTTAGCATCTTCGCACCACGCTGCTGCCTGGAAGTAAATGTGAGCCGCGCGAAATTCCCCATTCATCAACATATTGAGGGTTGGGGCCAGTGCTTCTGAGTTCGTCTGAGGCATGAGCGTCATCCTTTTTCAAATCTCATAAAATGTTACCAGCGACCACAGTCAACCCTTGCATAGCACGGAATCCAGTAGGAATACTTTTATTGGACTGATGTGACCACATAGCGTTCGTAGGCATTGAAACTCTAAGGAATTTTCCAACGGGCGGAATCTTAATTTGAATTATTCAAGACTAGTCCGACCGAGACAGCGTTTGGTGAACGCTTAGGTATCGCATGAGTTGATCTGCCTCCCGCTTTGATCCGGTTGCCGCTGCATCTTAAATCACCCGGCTACATCAACTGAGATTGCCGACTTCAGTGTCGGTGCGTCGGCAACACGCTAGTTGCTGCAGCGGCCGCTATCGGCAACAGAGCGCGTTGGCGTTACGCCCCGCATCCGTCGGGTGACGTGGCCCAAGTCGGCCGGCGCGCGTGCCGTCGATCTGGCTACCCATGACACTCTTGCATTCATCCGCCATTGCCTTCCCCCGAGTGAAGCTGGCGGTGCGTCCAATGCATGTCTGTCGCTCGTCCATCAAATGCTGAAGAGCGACCGGGTCAACTCCGCAACACCGGATCAGGTGGATGTGGCGAGCCGTCACCAACCCTGTGGTTGTTCACACTGCCCTAGCATCGCTCAGACGCCCGTGAGATGCTGGTGGATCACGTTTGGGAGGACGTGGCCCATGGCAGGCTCGACACTTTTGGTGCGGAACAGCCGCCGCGTTCGCGGCGCGCCCGTTCCCCGATGGCAATGGCATGATGCCGCGACGGTTGGCGTCTAAATGCGTTCGCACGCTTTGGCCCCCCGATCCTTGCCGGCGCAAGTCGACTATGACGACTTGACTGCTGATTTGGCCGGCGCGTCGATCCTTGTGATCGACGATGAGCCGGGCATGCGCAACTTCCTGGCAAAGACGATCAGGCCCACGTGTGCCCGGCTCGACGTCGCCGAACGCACTGCCGAAGGGGCCGCTCTACTCGACAGCCATAGCTATGACGTGATCATCCTCGACAACATCATGCCCGATCAAACCGGGCTGGAGTGGCTGACCGATCAACGGGCCGTGGGGCTTTATTCCGACGCGATCCTCATCACTGCGCACGCCGACCTGGAGACCGCTATTGCCGCGCTGCGGGCCGGAGCATCCGACTTTCTGCTGAAGCCGTTTCGCGGCAATCAAATCCTGAACGCGCTCGCCAACAGCCTTCGGCGCAAGCGAATGCGTCGGCAAAACACGATCCTGCACCATGAGCTGCAGGCTGGATCAGAGGGAATGCTACGCGGGGCAACGCTGCTTGGCTCGTCACCCCAGATCGTGGCCGTCCGCGATGCCGTGGAACGCGCCGCGACAGCGCCCTCACCGGTGCTCATCCAGGGCGAGGTCGGGACAGGCAAGCAGACCGCAGCG
>CAKZYH010000520.1 GCA_937884725.1 uncultured Paracoccaceae bacterium | reverse complement strand
GCCCGGGCCGTTCCGGGTTCATCGACGATAAATATGCGCCGCATAATGTGGCCGATATGAACGACATAAAAACCATCGGAATTATCGGCTCTGGCCACATGGGAGGCGGGATCGCCCACGTCTCGGCCCTTGCCGGCTTTGAGGTTCGCCTCCACGACCTCGCTGAAGATCAAATTGCGTCAGGCCTTGCCACCATCACCGGCAACATGGCCCGGCAAGTAGCTTCCGGCCGGATCAGCGATGCCGACCGGAAAGCCGCCGTGGAGCGCATCAAACCGGCAGCCAACCTCGACGATCTGTCAGACATGGACCTCGTGATCGAGGCAGTCACCGAGAATGAGCAGGTGAAGCGCAAGATCTACGCGCAGGTTTGCCCGCTCCTCAAATCCGACACTGTGCTGGGTACCAACACGTCGTCCCTCTCCATCACACGGCTCGCCGCCGCCACAGACCGCCCGGAGCGGTTCATCGGCATCCATTTCATGAACCCCGTGCCGGTCATGGAGTTCGTTGAGCTGGTCCGCGGCATCGCCACATCCGACGAGACCTATGGCCTTGCGGAGCGCTATGTGTCGGCGCTTGGCAAAGTGTCCGCGACCGCTGAGGACTTTCCCGCGTTCATCGTCAACCGCATCTTGCTGCCGATGATCAATGAGGCGATTTACACGCTCTACGAAGGCGTCGGCACCGTGGAAGCCATCGACACTGGCATGCGCCTTGGCGCGAACCACAAGATGGGCCCGCTGCAGCTCGCCGACTTCATCGGTCTCGATACGTGCCTGTCGATCATGCAGGTCCTCCACGACGGTCTTGCCGACAGCAAATACCGGCCTTGCCCGTTGCTAGTGAAATACGTCGAAGCCGGCTGGCTGGGCCGCAAAGTCGGGCGCGGTTTCTACGATTATCGGGGCGAACGCCCTGTCCCGACGCGCTAACGCCCTCGCGCTTCTCCTAAGCTGCGCCGCTAGCGTACCGCTATGGTGCAGTGCCGCTCAAGCCTGCCTGGCACGCGCTGAACCCGTTGAAATCGCAAGCCAAAACCGCACCGCCATCACACTCGCCGACGGACGCGTCGTGGTCCTTGCTGATGTCGTCACGGTCGGCGACACGGCCCCCGCTCTCCCGCAGCCCGCAACCCTGCGTAGCGCCGACCAACAGGACCGCTACGGCCGCATCGTCGGCGATCTTTGGTTGGGCGCCGGCGACACACTGTCCTCGATGTCACTTGAGCTGTTGCGATCCGGCCTTGCGCTTGTGGACCCCGCTGTTATGCCCATGACGTGTTTGGAGGCTGCCTTCGACGCGGAGCGAGAGGCTGAGGCCGAAGCGCGAGGACTGTGGAGTGACCCGCCGCTGGCGAGCGCGACCAACCCCCGCCTGGATGCTGAGGCTGGCGCCTACCGTCTGGTCGAGGGCCGCATCATCAGCACAGGAGAGACACAGCGGACCATCTATCTGAACTTCGGCCGTGACTACCGCACCGACTTCACTGTGCTGGTGGCAAAGTCCGATGCAAAAGGGTGGGACGTCGATCTTCAGGCCCTTGAGGGCCGACGAGTGCGCGTAAGAGGCGTGGTAGAAGCGTGGAACGGAGCCATGATCCGGGTCGAGCACCCGGGCCAGATCGAACGGCGCTGACCCACAGCGTGGCCAGAAAGTGGCCGCGCCTTGCTGCGTTCGCGCTCGTTCTTGTCCTGGCAGGCTGCGCCGGCCGCGTGTTCGATGCGCCATTTCGCGAAAGCCAGGCTCTGCCCGACACAAATGCGCCATTGCCAGCCATGGGCGAACCTGAGCCTGGCGCCAATGACAGCGTCGAACATCGCAAGCTTATGGCCGAGTATGGCGGACGCTACGAAGACCCCAAAGTCGCGGCCATGGTGGCTGGCATCGTGGGCCGTCTCAGTGCTGCCGCCGGTCCCACCAATTCACCGCTTCGGCTGACCCTCCTGAACAGCGCCACGGTCAACGCCTTCGCGCTGCCGGATGGCGGCCTTTATGTGACCCGCGGCCTCATTGCCCTTGCCAACGATGAGAGTGAGCTTGCGGCCGTCATCGCGCACGAGATTGCCCACGTGCAGGCCGATCATGCTCGGCTGCGGCAACGCCAGGCGTCCGCCGCGCAGCTCGCCCAGCGGGTGAGCGAGGTGGTCAACGATCCGATGATCCGCGCCGACAGCGCCGGGCAGGCGGTGACGAGCCTCGCCCGGTTTAGTCAGCAGCAGGAATTGGAGGCCGACGAAGAGGGCGTCAAACTGATGGCCGCCGCTGGGTTTGACCCGTTCGCGGCCGCGCGGTTCCTGCGCTCGATGGAGCGTTTCGCAGCCCTGCCAACGCTGAACTCAGTCTCCGCGGAGCAACCCGGCTTCCTCTCCACCCACCCGTCAGCGCCCGACCGGATCGAGCGGGCCACCCAAACGGCGCGCCAATTCGGCTCACCCGGCGCGACGAGGAAGCCGTCCGGCCCCTTCTTGCGCTCCCTCGACGGCATGATGTTCGGCGACGACCCCTCCGAGGGTTTTGTCCGCGGTCGCGAGTTCGTCCACGTCGACATGGGGATCGCGTTCACCGTTCCGGACGGTTACACGCTGCGCAACACCTCCGCGGCTGTGCTCGCCACCGATGGTGAAAACACCGCGATCCGGTTCGATGCTGCCCGCGACACAGCCCGCGGCGATCTGGAGGCTTACCTGAAGTCCGGATGGGTGCGCGGCCTCATCCCCGATTCGGTGCGTGTGACGGAAGAAGGCGGCAAACGCGTCGCCACCGGCTCAGCGCTGGTGGACGGGTGGTCGTTCCGCATCGGCGTCGTGCAGGGGAGGGCGTTCCTCTACCGCTTTATCTTCGCGTCATCGAAGGCCGCGTCGAGCTACGAGCCCGCGTTCCAGTCCACGCTCGCCTCGTTCCGGATCCTGTCTCCGGCGCAAAAAGCGTCCATGCGTCCCTTACGCATCCGCACCGTCGCAGTTCGCCCTAACGACACCATTCCAGGCCTTGCGGCCCGCATGCGTGGCGTGACCCGCGAGATGCAGCGTCCGTTGTTCGAAGCCCTGAACGCGGTCGACGCCACCAACCCTCCGACGGTCGGCCAACTCGTCAAAATCGTGACGGAGTGAGCCCGCCACTGACGGGGGCGTGAGCTTAAACGCGCTCGATGATCCGCTCGCCAAACAGGCCTTGGGGGCGGAACAGCAGGAAAATCAGGGCGATCATGTAGGCAAACCAGCTTTCGATGCCGCCGCCCACAAGCTGACCCCAATAGATCTCGCCGATTTTCTCGCCAATGCCGATGATGAGGCCGCCAACAATGGCGCCGGGGATGGAGGTGAAGCCGCCAAGGATCAGCACCGGCAGCGCTTTGAAGGCGATGATTTCCAGCGCAAACGACACGTCGGAGCGCGCGCCCCACATGATGCCGGTGAACAGCGCCACCACGCCGGCCGCAAACCACACGATCACCCAGATCTGGTTGAGCGAAATGCCCACCGACAGCGCCGCCTGGTGGTCGTCCGCCACCGCGCGCAGCGCCCGCCCGATCCGCGTTTTTGAGAAGAAGAAGCCGAGCGCGCCGACCATCACGATCGCAATGGCTGCCGCCGCCACATCCAAATGCTGGAACAAGATGAAGCCCGGCGAGCCGTCAGGCCCCAATCCAGCCGGTTCCCAAACTGACGATCCGGTCGGCAGGAACAGCGCTTCGGTCACCATCACCTTCGGCTCGCCGCCAAAGATCAGTTCGCCAAGCCCGATCAGGAAAAAGGTGAGCCCGATGGTCGCCATAAACAGGATAATGTCGGGCTGGTTGACCAGCGGGCGCAGCACAAAGCGCTCCACGCTGACGGCCAGCAAAAACATGATCCCAAGGCAGAGGAAGAAGGCCACCGGGGCCGGCACGCCAAGTTCGGTTAGACCCACCAGCGACAGCGCCGCAAACACCACCATGATGCCCTGGGCGAAGTTGAAGACGCCCGACGCCTTGAAGATCAGCACGAAGCCGAGCGCGATCAGCGCGTAGAGCACCCCGCCCACAAAGCCTTCCCACAACACTTGGAGGAAGAAGTCCGGCGCCGACGCCATTTCCACGAACGGATTGATGAATATGTCGGCGAGGAGGTTCATGCGGCGTCTTCCCTAGGGCGCCGTTGATCGCGCGCCTTGCCTGCCGAGTAAGCGACATCGCTCGCGCTGTGACAACCGCCGAAGCCAAAAAACGCCCTGTCGGCACGTCGTCTTGGCCGCGTGGGGATGACCTAGAGCAACGGCAAAATCAGCGACAGCAGGACGAGAGCCGCCATCACCGGGATGAGCGTCAGCGTGATCGTCATCCCACGAATGCGCCAGACATAGCGGGCGATCCCCTCCCGCCCGTTATCGGCGGTCTCGCTGAAGAGCACGCTGAAGGCGTGCACGGCTCGGCCCGCGCAAAAGGCAACCGCGAACGGTGTAAGCACCCACCAGGGCATTCCGTTCGTCTCCGCCAGCGCAAGGAGCCCGAGAAAAACGAGGCTGTACTCCAACAAGTTGCCCTGCGCGCGGTTGGCGCGTATCACCGCCTCATTGCCCTCATCGCCGATGCCGATCCCTTCGCGGCGCCGCGCTTTGATCACGTTGAGGCTGAGGTACTGAAACAGGATCGCTAGCGGCACTGCTGTGAGGCTCGTCACGATCAACACGGCGGCGGTCCCGCTTTAAACATCTGCAGGTGCAAATTCCCGCTGGGCAAGCGCGCGTCGTTCCCGGCCCGACATCGCCTCGGAGGCCGACTTTAGCTGCCCGCAGGCTGCCAATATGTCTTCTCCCCGTGGCGTGCGCACGGGGGAGGCGTATCCTGCCCGGTTCACCACGTCGGCAAACGCTTCGATCTGCTCCCAGTCGGAGCACTCGTAGATGGTGCCGGGCCAAGGGTTAAACGGGATCAGATTGATCTTTGCCGGAATGCCCTTGATGAGCTCCACCAGCGCGCGTGCATCGGCAAGGCTGTCGTTCACCCCCTTCAGCATCACGTACTCGAACGTGATCCGGCGCGCGTTCGACAGCCCAGGATAGGTCCTGCAGGCCTCCATCAGCTCTGCAAGCGGATACTTGCGGTTGATGGGCACTAACTCGTCGCGCAGATCATCGCGCACGGCATGGAGCGAGATGGCGAGAAGCACGTTCATCTCCGCACCAACGCGAGAGATCATCGGCACAATGCCTGACGTCGACAGCGTGATCCGCCGGCGCGACAGCGCGAGACCATCTCCGTCAGACACCACGGCCATGGCGGCCTTCACATTGTCGAAATTATAGAGCGGCTCGCCCATGCCCATCAGCACGATGTTGGAGACCATCCGGCCGGTGGTCGGGCCGCCGGGTGCCCGCTCGTCGCCAAAGTCACCAAGCCGGCGGCGCGCGAAAACCACCTGTTCAACAATCTCTTCGGCCGTCAGGTTGCGCACCAAACGCTGGGTTCCGGTGTGGCAGAACGTGCAGTTCAGCGTGCAGCCCACTTGGCTCGATACGCACAGCGTCCCGCGCCCTTCCTCGGGGATGTAGACCACCTCCACCTCGACCGGGCGGCCAGCGCCGCGCGGCGGGAATCTGAGGAGCCACTTGCGGGTGCCGTCGGTGGAAATCTGCTCCGCCGCCATCTCGGCGCGCCCCACCGGGACGGTCTCACTTAGCCGCTCGCGCAGTGGGGCCGCGATGTTGGTCATAGCGTCGAAGTCACTCGACCCACGCGTATAGAGCCAATGCCACAGCTGCGCGGTGCGCATCTTGATCTGGCGCTCAGGCACGCCCGCGCCGGCGAGATAGCCCGCCAGCATCTCCCGCGAGGCTCCGATGAGCTGCGGCTCAGTGCGCTCCTCGGCCTGCGCTGTGCGCACGGGCGGCGTCACCGCGGCCTGTCCGCCACGGCGAAGGAGCGCGAGGTTCGCCATTGGCTAGCAGTTGCCCGCGATGCGATTGGACCCAGCCGTCACACCCGACAGCGAGAATGTGTAGCTGACACTGGTCCCGCGCGAAGATGTGCCGGAGACCGTCATGTTGCTGCCGGCGCGCATGGCCTGCACCAGCTGCTGCTCATCGGCGGTCGATTGCATCCAAGCACCATCGTCTTTGGTGAACATGGCGAATGAGCGGCCGTCCACGGTGACCGTGACCTGACTGTCTGGCTGGAATTCGTAACCCACCAGGACGCTCACTTCGTTCCGTACGTCTTCAGCGGGGCGTGAGGTGACGAAGAAGAACACGTCACCATGGTTGCGGTTGGACGGCGAAAGGGTCTTCGGCTTGGACAAAATGTAGCAGGTGTCCTGCCCATTTGCGTTGTGCTTGTACGCCTCCCAGTCGCGGAAGGTCTCCAACAGCTGCGGCGCGTTCTGGCCATAGGCGGCGAGCGGCGCCGCAAAAACGGTGAAGGTCAACACCAGGGTCGCGATAATGCGCATACGCTTGGGTCCTCAAACTCAGCTACCGTCCTGTTTCAGGACGAAATCCTTGGGGTCAAGGCCTGCAACCTTACAGTCTTGCCATACTGCTATGGTAAGGCACTGCAACGCCGCCGCCACCGCCCCTTCATGCCGCAGAAACGTTGAAGTGTGAGTGAACAATTATCGAGCGGGTGTAGTGTCAGGCGCTGCGGGCACGCCAATGTTGGGCAGCGGGCCGAGAGCACGACCGTCTGCCAGGCCAGGCGCGGTCCACCGGTCCTCCACAATATCGGCCAAACGCTCGGCAAGCTCCGCCTTTGGCCCCTTCGCCGTGTAAAGCGCCACCTTCATCACCGGCAGTTGCGGCAGCGCGCCACCGTGATCGATGGCCCGCAGCTCATGGGGGATCGTGAACGACAGCGCGGCGTGGACGGCAAAGTCGGCCAGAACGCTCGCTTCGACAGTGCGAATGGACATGGAATCCACCGCCATCGTCCACGGAATGTCTGCGTTATCGAGCGCTCGCTGCACGCTGGGGCGGAAGATACAATTGTGCTCGAAAGCCAGCGGTAGCGGGCGCTGGCGCCAAGCCGTCCCGTCCGGCGCGCCGACAAACATGAGCTGACTTTCGGCAAGCACTCTCGCCTCCGGGCCAGGACGTGATTCGGTGGTCAGGATCACATCCACCTCGCCGCGCTCGAACTGCGCTTTCAGGCTGTACGTATAGGTGGATTGAAGCGACACCCGTATGCGCGGGTAGGCGCGCTTAAAGGTACGCAAAATGTCCGGCACGTGCGGATACACGATGTCATGAGGTGCGCCCAGAATCAGCTCGCCCTCAAAATCGGTGTCCGTCATGCGCCGCCAAACCTCTTCATTGAGGTCCAGCATGCGCCGTGCGTAGGACAGGAGCTGCTCGCCGTGCGCGGTCGGCGTCATCCCACGCGGGTCCCGCTCAAATAGCGGCTGTCCTAACGCTTCTTCTAGCCGCTTCAGCTGCATCGAGACGGCCGACTGGGTGAGATTCAGCCGACGCGCAGCGCGCGTCACCCCGCCGGTTTCGGCGATGGCCACGAAAGAGCGCAGGGCGGCGAGATCCAAAGTGCGGTTGGTCATCAGTCTTTGTGATGGCTGCGATGAAAACGTTTCGTTTTTCATATGGCACGAACGACTCCATCTTCCAATGGCCGATGGGTATCGGTGTCGAAAAGAGCAATCTTAACAAGGAGTAAAGTTATGGCTCTCGCTCTCTCACGGCACGAACACCTGATCACAAGCTCGAAGCCGGTATCGCTTTGGAAGCGTCTGCGCCTATGGCTTGCCATGCGGGAAGAACGTGCCGCCCTCGCAAAGCTCGATGCGCGAATGCTCGCCGATATTGGGCTCGACGAGTCTGCGGTGTACCAAGAAGTGCAACGCACAGCCTGGGACATCCCGAAACACCGGTGGACCGTCTAGTGGGCTGGATCGCGGAACTTTTCTTTCGCGGCTGGACCATGAACGTCGGCAACCAGCCCGCCGATAAGGCAAACGAACAGCGCCGCTAACCCGGCTATTGCGCCGGCGGGGTTACACTCCCGCCGGCCAGTGCCGCCGACGCTTTGCGCCGATGCTCGTCAGTGATGTGGCTCGCGACCATGGCGATGGCGGCCAGAAGAACCGTCGCATCGTCGCTAAAGCCGATCCCCGCCAAAATGTCCGGCACCGCATCGAACGGCATGACAAAGTAGGCGAGCGCTCCGAGCAGCGTTCCGCGCACGCGCAAGGGAACCGCCGGGTCCATCGCGCAATAGTAGGCCGCCACCAAGTCTTCGCTAAACGGGATCTGCCGCAACGCGCGCTTGAGCGTCGGCCAAAAACTTGACCTCACCCGCGCCTCTTCGCGCACCGCCTCCTCCGGCGGCAAAACCTCGCCATGGAGCACGTTCTTGGTCATGCGGCACCATCGATGAGTTCGGCGAGGCTCAGATCCTTCTCCGTCAGCCCGCCCGCGTCGTGAGTAGTCAGCTTGATGTCGACCCGATTGTAAACGTTGAACCATTCAGGGTGGTGGTCATGCTTCTCCGCGTAGAGCGCCACGCGCGACATAAAGGCAAAAGCCGCCGTGAAGTCTGAAAACTTGAATGAGCGCTCAATGGCTTTCGCATCGTCGCTCTACGACCACGCAGGCACGCGGGACATCGCGCTTTTGGCATCTTCAGGGGACAGGGCTGACATGCGTCGGACCTCATCGTTCGGGCATCACCCAACAAAATATCACTGCGAAAGCCCCGCGCCAGCCCCGATGGCCACGTCCTGCGCTTCCGCCAGCGTCGGCGCCGTTTACGCTAAAGCCGCGGCGGTTGGCAGCGGCACGACGCAACCCCTGGCTGCGCCGTCAATTCTAGTTTACAATTAGTCCCGTTATCCGATCCATACATCGAAGGGGTTCATGGAAGACCACTCCACCACGTCATCCTTCTTCGTCTTGGCAATCGCATTCTTGTCGGCCGCGATCGTCTTTGTACCGCTCTTCAAACGGGTTGGGCTCGGCTCGGTGCTCGGTTACCTGTTCGCCGGGATGGTGCTCAACCTGCCCGGCCTCGATCTGGTGGAGCACCCGGAAGAAATCCTACACTTCGCTGAGTTTGGCGTTGTACTGCTCCTCTTCCTCATCGGTTTGGAACTCAACCCGTCGCGGCTTTGGGCGATGCGCCGCGATATCTTCGGTCTCGGCGCCCTCCAAATCGTCGCCTGTACCGCCGTGCTGATGCTCTATCCGTTGATCGTCGGCCGGCCGTGGACCGTCTCGCTGGTGGCGGGCTTGGGGCTCGCGTTATCCTCCACCGCGCTCGTCATGCAGATCATCGAAGAGCGCAACGCCATGCGCTTGCCCTACGGCCAAAAAACCTTCGCAGTCCTCCTCATGCAGGACATTGCGATCGTCCCGCTCCTGGTCATCATCACGCTCCTCGCCCCCGGCGCCGATGACGACATGAGCCCAGGCAATGTCGCCGCGTCCATCGCGCTGGCCCTTGCGGCAGTCGGCGTGGTGATCGCGATCGGGCAGTACGCGCTGAACCCGATCTTCCGCATACTTGCCCGCTATGGCGGGTCGGAAATCATGACCGGCGCTGCCCTTTTGGTCGTCATCGCTGCCGGGACAGCCATGGTGTCAGTGGGTCTATCGATGGCGACCGGCGCATTCATCGCCGGCGTGCTCCTCGCCGAAAGCAACTATCGCAACGAGCTGGAAGCTGACCTTGAGCCGTTTCGCGGGCTGCTCCTGGGCCTCTTCTTCATTTCCGTCGGCCTCTCCATCGACCTTAACCTTGTCTACCAGAATCTCGGCCTCATCGCCGGTTCCGTGGGCAGCCTCCTCCTGCTGAAGGGGGTCGTGATCTACGTCCTCGTGCGCCTTTTTAGTGGCGATCACCGCACAGGCGTCAAATCGGGCATCCTCCTCAGCCAAGGCGGCGAATTTGGCTTTGTGCTGTTCACAGCGGCGGCCATGCAAGGAGTTGTTACCGCCGAAGATGCCAGCCTCATGAGCGTGACGGTCATCTTGTCGATGATCTCCACGCCGATCCTCATCCGCATCTTGCCGCCGCTCCTAATCCCAGCCGCACCCACACCGCAGGAGCCCGACGAAACCTTCGACGGCGCGGATGGCGAAGTGCTCATCATCGGCTTCGGCCGCTTTGGGCAGCTGGTGTCTCAAATGCTGCTGGCGGGCGGCTACGTCCCAACGCTGCTTGATGCCGATCCGGACCGGGTTCGCGAAGCGCAGCGCTTTGGCACTCGCGTCTATTATGGCGATGGCACGCGCTTGGATGTGCTCCGGGCCGCGGGGGCGGAGCGTTGCAAGTTGATTGCGGTGTGCACAACGCCGGCGGACGTCACGACGCGGATCGTCGATCACGTCCACAAAGCCTTCCCGCAGGCGCAGATCTTTGCCCGCAGCTACGACCGCCGCCATGCGCTTTTGCTGGCGGACCATCAGGTGGACTACGAGCGGCGGGAAACCTTCGACTCTGCCCTGCGCTTTGGCCGCGACGCGCTCGTGTCGCTGGGCATGACGGCCAACGAAGCGAAAGAATCGGAGATCACCGTGCGCCGGCGGGACCGCGAGCGCATGGAGTATCAGCGCATCGAGGGCATCACCGAGGGCCACCGCAAGTGGAAAGAGGTGACGCCCGAACCGCTCACAAAGCGCGTGGACGCCGAGCACCCCGACGACCGCGCCGAAGCCGCAGAGTAGCGGCCAGAGAAGTGATTCAGCGCATCTGAAAGCCGCGGAACCCGTCTGCGACGACGTCGTCGCAAATGCTGGCATACCGGTTCATCCCACCAGCGTAAGGCATGAAGATCCGCGGCTTTCCGGGAATGTTTGCGCCCAAATACCACGAGCTGCTCGCCTCCATCAGCAGCGTGCCGTTCGCAGCCTCGTTGGCATGGGCGACCCACTCATCGGTCGCTTCAGCGCTCGGCTCGATGACGCTGAGCCCCTCCTCAACCATGTGCCCGATACAGCCTGCGATCCACTCTACGTGTTGCTCGATGGCCACCGGCATGTTGCACAACACCGAGGGGCTACC
>CAKZYH010000519.1 GCA_937884725.1 uncultured Paracoccaceae bacterium | reverse complement strand
CTTAGGCTGCGGTCTCGGCCGGGGCGGGCCCGCCAAAGCGCGGGTTCACCATCGCACCGTCGCGGCTGAGCAGTGTGGCGGTCATCAGTTCGTCATCCCACTTGGGCGCGAATGCTTTGGACTCTTTGTCGATCAGCACTGTGTCGACGAACGTGTAGAGGTTTTTAGCGTACAGGACCGAGGCGCTGGCCGAGATGCGCCCCTGAACGTTGGTGTGGCCGAGGATCGTCACGCGGCCGTCGCTCACCACTTCTCCGACCTTGGAGCCTTCCACGTTGCCGCCGCGCTCCACCGCGAGGTCAACGATCACCGAGCCCGGCTGCATCGATTTGACCATCTCAGCCGTGACCAGCTGCGGCGCTGGGCGGCCCGGGATCAGCGCTGTGGTGATCACGATGTCTTGCTTGGCAATGTGGCTGGCGACCAATTCGGCCTGCTGGCGCTTGTAATCGTCGGACATCTCGGTGGCATAGCCGCCGGAGCCGACGGCCGCCTGAAACTCATCGTTTTCGACAGCCACAAATTTCGCGCCAAGCGAGGCCACCTGCTCTTTTGTGGCGGGGCGCACGTCGGTCGCGCTGACGGCAGCGCCCAGACGCCTAGCCGTGGCAATGGCCTGAAGGCCTGCGACGCCAGCGCCCATGATAAAGACCTTCGCGGCCGGGACGGTGCCAGCAGCGGTCATCATCATCGGCATAGCGCGGTCAAAGGCGGCCGCAGCGTCGATCACCGCCTGATAGCCGGCAAGGTTCGCCTGGCTCGACAGGATGTCCATGGACTGTGCGCGGGTGATGCGCGGCATCAACTCCATGGCGACCGCAGCGACGCCAGCGTTGGCGAATGCCTCAATGTCGCCGGCAAAGGGGTCAAGCGCGCCGATCACGATGGCGCCCTTTTTCATGGCGCCCATGAGCTCAGCACTCGGCCGGCGCACGGTGAGCACGATGTCTGCATCGGCCACGGTCGCTTCCGGCGAGGTCGTAATCTCAGCGCCGGCGTCCTTAAAGGCGTCGTCGGTGATGCGTGCATCAGCGCCCGCCCCGGTCTCCACCGCCACCGTGGCGCCAAGGCCCACGT
This sequence comes from uncultured Paracoccaceae bacterium, assembly GCA_937884725.1. Taxonomy (GTDB): domain Bacteria; phylum Pseudomonadota; class Alphaproteobacteria; order Rhizobiales; family Amorphaceae; genus Acuticoccus. The sequence goes on along the minus strand of CAKZYH010000519.1, from coordinate 9,879 downwards.
AGCGTTTGATGACATCAGGGGTCGCAGCAACGCGGGTGTCGGCAGGCTCTGCCGGGACAGCGATCTTCACAGTTTCTTTCCGATCATCGTGAGCGGTCTGACACTCACACTAAGAAGATGAGCATCCCAATCAAGAGAACGATCACCGCAATGATGCCCCACTTGGTGAGGCCCAGGAACGCGCCGTAGGTGCGTTTGTGGTCGTCAATGTGTGTGCGCGGGTGCTCCTCGCCCTCGGGTGAGGGAGATTTCGTGTCGCTCGCCATAGCATGGATCTCCGGGTGCCGCTGTCTCGCACGGCCTGTCTAGTGCCCGATCGCTGTCGGAGCAACGCAGGACATCCCGTTCGCTCCCCCAAGCTCAACGCACCGCATTTACTCATGCCCGGGCGTTAGTTAACACACACACCCCCGCTGAGAGAGGAGCCCTGGATGTCTCGCGTTTTGCGCATGCTCGCGCTGGCTGGGGCTTTGGGGCTTTCAGCCCCCGCGCTTGCCCAACAGGTCCAGCCGGACACCCAAGACTTGTTCAAGCAAGCCGGTAACTTTTTGGCCAACTGCGATGCCCGCGCCAATGACGCTGGGGTCCGGCCTGAAGAGAACTTTTTGTGCCTGTCGTTCGTCGCTGGGATGATCGAGGGGTACAATTATGGCGCCGTCGCGAACGGCAACCCCCGCCCCTATTGCCTGCTGCGGCCCACCTCATTGGTGGAGCTGATGGACATGATGGCAACGGTGATTGAGCGCGGGGTGCCCGCTGACATGCCGAGCGCAGCGGTGTTCCACTTCATCATGGATCGCAACTTTCCATGCGCGGAACCCGAGGCTGAGGCCGCCACGGATGCCGCGCCGGAGGCTGCGGCCGAACCTGCTGAATAGGGTCCTGTGCGTGTTGGAAACTCAGCGGTAATGAGCCAGTTGCATACCTGCTGCGAACACGACAGTGATGTTGCGTCCAGTGGATGTCAGGGCCTGCGGTGGCCTGTGTGACGGGAGCGCGCCATGATACGCCTGCGCAAGAGTACTGCGGCAGTGGCAGAGCGGGATGAGTACCCTGACAAGGCCGAGGGGCCTGCCCCGGAGCCTCGCTCATCAGAGCGGGCGCGCGGCGGCAAGGCTGACGATGGGTTCGCGCTGGCCCGCCCGCTCACTCGGCAAAGCGCGGTCAACGTGAAGCTGATTTATGCTGGCCTTTTGGTCAGCTTGGCGTTTCCGCCGGTGGCCCTCCTTGCCGCTTTGTTCGCGCACCTTGGCCGCCAGCGCCAACCCAACAGCTGGCTTGCGACCCACTACACCTACCAAATCCGCACCTTCTGGATCGGCCTGTGCGCCACGCTGTCAGCTTACGCGCTGACATTTGTGGGGATCGGGCTCTTGCTCCTGCCGCTCATCGCAGTCTGGGTCGTGGCGCGTGCGGTCCATGGGATTGCCGCCATTGCGCAGAACCGGCCCTTGTCCGATCCCTACGCGGTGATCGTCTAGCCATTCGGCGGTGATGCTCGCGCTTGGTTGAGCGCACTTGGCTGTGCTTGATGGCGCGGTCACAACGGGCGGGCATGATGATCGACATCAAACGCGTGCGGGCCGATACCCCGGCCTGCGCCAACATCATCCACTTCAACAACGCCGGTGCCTCGCTTGTGCCGAATCCGGTGCACAGCGCGGTGGTGGATTACTTGGAGTTGGAGCGCTCCATCGGCGGCTACGAAGCGCACGCCGCGACGCAGCCGGAGCACGCCGCTCTCTACGATAATCTCGCCAAACTCCTCGGCGCAAAACCGCACGAGACGGCCTACGTGGAAAACGCCACCCGCGCCTGGGACATGGCGTTTTATGCCTTTCCGTTCCGCGAGGGCGACCGGATCCTGACCCATGGGCCGGCAGAGTACGTGTCCAATTATCTGGCGTTCCTGCAGCAGGCTGAACGGCGCGGACTGGTCATTGACCACGCCCCCTCGGATGGAAGCGGGCAGGTGGACGTGGACGCGTTGGAGCGGGCGATCAAACCACGCACGGCGCTGATCGCGGTCACGCATGTTCCGACGCAGACGGGGCTCATCAATCCGGTGGCGGACATCGGCGCTATCGCGAAGCGCCACGGCATTGCGTTCATGGTCGACGCTTGCCAGTCGGCAGGCCAAATGCCGCTTGATGTGGCCGCGATAGGCTGCGACGTTTTGTCTGGAACGGGGCGCAAATTTTTGCGCGGGCCGCGGGGCACTGGGTTTCTCTACGTCTCCGACGCGATCATCGAGAGGCTCGACCCACCCTTCATCGACCTTCACAGCGCCCGCTGGGTGGCGCCTGACGCGTACGAGTTTGTTCCGGGCGCGAAACGATTTGAGAATTGGGAGAGCTTCTTCGCGGGCCGCCTCGGCCTGTCGGCGGCCATCGATTATGCGCTGGGCATCGGGATCGAGGCCATCGAAGCACGGGTGCAGACGCTCGCTGCCCGCCTGCGGGACGAGCTAGGCGCGGTGGATGGCGTGACGGTGGCGGACCGTGGTGCGAGGCTCAGCGCAATCGTGACGTTTGGCAAGGACGGCGAGCCCGCGCCTGCCCTCGCCGCCCGGCTGAAGCGCCAGGGCATCAACGTGTCGGTGTCCTCCCTCGGCTCAGCGCGGCTCGACTTTCCGCAACGCGGGATCGAGAGCCTGGTTCGGGCGTCGGTACACTACTACAACACCGACGCCGAGATTGACCGCCTCGTTGAGGCGGTCGCTGAACGGCCTGCCTGAGCCCTACTCAGCCGCCACCGCGTGCGGCGCCGCTTGGTCGGCGGCTTGTTCGGACAAGAACCGCTCAGCCTCCAGCGCCGCCATGCAGCCCATGCCAGCCGCCGTCACCGCCTGACGGTAGATATCGTCGGTGACATCACCGGCAGCAAACACCCCGGGTATCGAGGTTTTGGTGCTGTCGGCCTCAGTCCAAACGTAGCCGGAAGGGCGCAGCGTCAGCTGGTCGATGACAAGCTCGGTCGCCGGCGCGTGGCCGATGGCAACAAACAGGCCGTCAACGTCGATGTTGGTGATCGCGCCAGTGGTGGTGTCGCGCACGCTGACACCGGTGACACCTGCGGGAATGCCGCCGCCAAGAACTTCAGCGACCTCGGCATTCCAGATCACCTTCACTTTCGGATGGGCGAACAGGCGCTCTTGCAAGATGCGCTCAGCGCGCAGGCTATCGCGGCGGTGGATCAGCGTAACAGAACTTGCGTGGTGGGTGAGGTACAGCGCCTCTTCGACGGCGGTGTTGCCGCCGCCCACCACGGCAACCGCCTTGCCGCGATAAAAGAACCCATCGCAGGTGGCGCACGCTGAAACGCCGGCCCCCTTGAACTGATCCTCCGACGGCAGCCCGAGCCATTTGGCCTGAGCGCCAGTGGCGAGCACCACGGCGTCGGCCAGATACTCCGTGCCGCCATCACCGACGAAGCGGAACGGGCGGGCGGACAGATCAGCGCTCACCAGGTGATCCTGGATCATGCGGGTGCCCACGTGCTCCGCCTGCAGGCGCATTTGCTCCATCAGCCACGGGCCTTGGATGACGTCGGCAAAACCTGGGTAATTCTCGACCTCAGTCGTGATGGTCATTTGCCCACCCGGCTGGATGCCGTGCACCAAGACCGGCTCCAACATGGCGCGCGCGGCATAGATGGCAGCCGTGTACCCGGCAGGGCCGGAGCCGATGATCAAAAGCTTTGTGCGGACGGTTTCGATGGCCATGGCGTCCTCCTCAAACGCCGTCAGAGGTGGCGGTAGACGGCGCCGGAGGCAAGCCCATGCGGCCCCGAATGGCAGTTGCAATCTCGTGTGCGGGATTAAGCGGTGGATAACTCCACAGCGGAAGGGTGCCGTCGAACCACCGCATGGCGCCGTGGGCGATGAGGCCCTCGTGCAGAGCGTCGAACTTTGAGCGGCCCGAAGGCAGACGCCAGCCGAGGATCGGTGCGCCAAACGCCGCGGCTTCTGAAAGCATAGCGAACGAGTCCGTCGTCACCACCGCCGCGTCGCATACGGACAAGAAGGTGGCGACTGGGTCCACGATCCCGGTCTCCTCGGGCTGGCGCGCATCGACGCAGAGGTGCGGGACGTCGCGCAAGGCGCGGCGAAGCGTTTCGACGGCGCCGCGCGGCGTGCGGCGGGAGGTCGCGATGAGCAGGCTGACGTCATGGGCGAGCGCGAATGCGCGCAGGCGGGTCGCCAACTCGTCGATCTCATCGCCCCGCATTCTGTGGATCCGCGTTGGGCCGCCGATGAGCACGGCCACAAGGGGACGACGGAGCTCTGCCGGAACCACCCAGGGCGCTTTTTTCGGCGATGGCGTAAGGCTCGGCGCAGTCAGCGTGAACAGGCGGACTTCCGGCGGGCGAAACAACCAGGTCGGCGCGTGGCGGTCATGTGCGGGCGACCAAATGACGTCGAAGTCAGCGGGCCGCCATTGCACGGGCTGGAGGACACAGGTGACCCCGTCACCGCGCCGCGCGGCTTTGCGCGCCGCGGAAATGGACTGCCGCCCGGCTGCGATGACATGCGACGCAGCGGTCATTTTTGCGATCGCGTTTGGGTCGCGATGATCGACGATTTGGTAAGGCAGTGCCATAGCTTGTGCCACCGCTTGGGCCTGCCGCGCATGTCCGACCTTCTCGCGGACCATGACAATCACGCCAGATTCGTTCGCCAGAGGGTTTGTGTCTTTCATCCGTAGGCATATATGACGTTTGAATGGACAGGATTTAAGACATTCGTCCTAGTCATCCCCTTTCGCGGTTCGGAGTATATCCATGAAGGTGCGGCTTGATGCGATTGACTGGAAAATTTTGGCCGCGCTCCAGTCTGATGGGCGCATGACCAACGTGGAGCTGGCCCGCCGGGCTGGCATTTCGGCACCACCATGTCTGCGCCGTGTACGCGCGCTGGAGCAATCCGGCATCATCACCGGCTATCGCACCCTGCTCAACGAGAAGGAGCTGGGTTACGACCTGACGGCATTCGCGTTTGTGGGTCTGAAAAGCCAGACAGAGGCAGACCTCGTCGATTTTGAGGAGCGTTTGCGCGGTTGGGATGTGGTGCGTGATGCGTGGATGATCTCCGGCGAGACCGATTTCATCCTGTTTTGCATGGCTGACACGCTGCGCACCTTCCAAACCTTCGTGATTGAGACGCTGACGACGGCTGAGAATGTGGCGAGCGTACGCACCGCGCTAACTATCCGGCAATCCAAGGATGAGCCGCGTGTGCCGATGCCGGCCGCGGCCAGCGCCGCCGCAAGCAGCGACCTTCGCGCCACGGCTTAAGCGACCATCCCGAGTAGCCTCAGACATTGGCAGCCAAGTTGCCCGCGCTTCGCAGCACCCGGGTGTTGATCAGCCGTACACCTCGGCGGGGGCGATGGAGATATCGCCAGCGCCGTGCCGCAGCACTTTGACTGCCGACGCTATTCCCGCCTGGTTCAGCGATTGAGCGACACTCTCTTCGAGCGGAATGGCGAGTGCGGCTGCCCCTGTCACGCGAATTGCAGAACCATTTTGGCGGATGGTGACAACGCTTCGCGGCCGGCTCTGCCGCACCAGGGTTTGCGCCAACCGTTCCACCGCATCGCCCACCGGCGCTGACACATCGGCGGTGCTGCTGTCGTTGTCTCCGACAAACAAGATCGCAAGTTCGCTGGCGATGGAGCGGACCCGGCGCACAACATCGGCCACTGATCGGCGCGGCGGCAGCGCATCGTTCGATGCTGATGGCGCCGGGGTCGGCTGCTGCGGTGCGAGATGCTCTTTGCCCTGAAGCTGCTCGCTGGCGATTGGCACCATCGCGATGGCGCACGCTGGCAGTGGTCCGAGCGCGATTGCGCGCACCTCATAGCCTTCTTCGCCCACCGACACCCGTTCGGCGCGCTGCACCGAACCGTCCACTGAGGCGAGCGCCTTATGAGTGAGCTGCTGCATCATGGGCTGACCGATTAGCGGCGACATCCCTTCTGTGGAGAGGCTGTCTTCCAGCGCGGTGTAGGCGTTGTTGGCGGCGAGCGCATCGCCCTCCGCCGTCACAATTGCGGCGGGATAGTGGCACACCTCAAGGGCCGCGCGCATTGCGGCCGCCGTCACCCCCTCGGAGCGGAACATGCGCGAAGCAGCTTCCGCGCTGTCGAGCGCAGCCGCTTGATCATCGATGGTGATCAGCACAGCGCGGCGGTTGGCCCAGCTGACCGCACCCAACGTCACCTTCGCGAGCATCGGCTCCCCCGCTGCAGTGAGCATGGGAACGAGCGCTCCGCGCCGACGACTGCGCCGGTCAAACAAGACGCCAAGTCCGCCGGTGGCGTTGATAATATCGGCGGAGCTGTGCCCGAACTTTTGCAGCGCGGTTCTGTTGAGGAACAGCACCGCATCGCCGTCGGCCACGAGGAGCGGCATGGGGATCGCGTCGAGCGCACGCATGAGCGCTGGGTCGCGCAGCGTCGTGCTATCGGTGGACCCGGTCTTCAGTCGCGGCGCTGGCGGCATCGGCACAGAGGATGGCCCTGTTCCGGCGCTGCTCACCTGGCTGTGTGACAGCGGCGCAAACGGCTTGATGTCGGCGGTTTCGCTCGCGCGGTCGCTGTGCAGGTTGGCAGGATCGGGTTCCACCGCTGCCGCTTGATCACCCGCGAAGCTCGCGCCTAAAACATGGGCGATGTAGCGGAACGCGTCTGCCTCCGGCTTGGTCAATCGATCCACATCCACGGGCGTCTCGAACATGGCCGGCGTCCTTCACACTCAATACTCATGTGGAGTGTGGCTCATCGCCCCCTGCCAAGGGGTTAAATTGGTGGGCGGACCTTGCAGAAACGCACCCTGGTTCGCACTCGCAACGAGTTTTATGTTGCACTGCACAAAAAATCTGCCTATATCCTGATCACGGCATGGGGCGAATGGGTCGCCCATCGCCCCAGACGCTGTTGAGGAGGTCCACAATGTCGACCAACGAAATGACTGAAGTTGCCGACGCTGTTGTCGAGAAGTCCGTCGCCATCGCCGAAAAGGCGGTCGAGGATTTCGCGGCAGACATCCCCGGCACCGAAGTTCCCAACATGGTTCGTGAGATGGCCGAAGCCGGCATCTCATCGGCCCGCACAATGTATGACAACGCCCGTAACGCAGCAGAGGAAGCAACGGACATGATGGAAGATACCTACGAGCACGCCCGCAAGTCGTTCACTGAGATGAACCTGAAGCTGATCGACCAGGCGCAGGCCAACACCGACCGCGTATTTGCGTTCGCCAAAGAAGTGGCTGGCGTGAAGACTGTGTCCGAGGCTGTTGAGCTGCAAACCAAATTTGCTCGCGAGCAATTCGAGGCTTTTGCCAGCCAGGCGAAGGAAATTCAGGACACTGCGTCCAAACTCGCCGCTGAGACCACTGGCCCGATGAAAGATGCTTTCGAGCGCGCCACGAGCAAGTTCCAGAACTAAGCTTCTTTTAGCTTTCTAGACTGCCGAAGGGGCACGCCAAAGCGTGCCCCTTTTGCGTTCGGGGGCGTTGCCTAAGCGAAAAAGCGGTTGGCTGCTCCCCCCATCGCAGCGCCGATTGCTCACTTTAAAGGCTCGGGCGCCCCCCACATTGAGCGGGCGCTTGGACCCAAGGTAAGCCTGTCGCCGACTAGTTGGAGTGGCTGTGGTTGCCGTGGCCATGACCACCGCCGTGCGCACCATCGTCACCGCCAAAGGGAGAGCCACCGCCCATCGGGCCTGGCGTGAACATGAGTTCCACGGTGCCGGCGCGCTCAAACTCCAGCGTCGCGATGACAGGGCTACCCTCTTCAATGCCTTCGGTCAGGCCCATGAACATGACGTGGTTGCCGCCAGGCTGCAGCTTCTCGGTGGCCCCTGGGGCAATCACAAGCCCGCCGTCGATGGGGCGCATGCGCATGGTGCCATCGATCATCGACATTTCGTGGATCTCGATGAGCGACGCAAAGGGCGCTGAGCCGCCCACTAGCACGTCAGGCTCATCGCCTGTGTTGGTGATGACGAGATAGCCGGCGCCCACGCGTGCACCCGGCGGCGTCGCGCGGGTCCAGCTCGCCTCGATCTTCAGGTCGCCCACTATGACTGGCTCGGGTATGGCGGCTGACGTGTCGCTGCTGCCGTGTCCACCATGACCGCCGTGCCCCTCATGGGCAGAGCTGGACACCATCAAGATCGGCGCTGGTCGGTCAAGGTCGTGAGGATCCTGGCCGGGTGCTGCAAGTTCACTCCACGATACTTCGCCATCCGCGCAGATCTGCGTGGTCGGGAAGGCCAGCGCCGTGCCGTCGGGCATATCGACGATCCGACCACGCACAACAAATTCGTCGTAGTGGAAGTCCTCAAGCTGACCGCCGGACCAGACGACTTCCACAGGCCCTTCGGACATCGCGGTGCCAAAGTAGTCGTAGGTTTGATCGTACGGGCCTTGCTTAACCTTCAGATCCCATCCGGCCTTCGGCATCGGCTTTGCGGCGATGAAGCCGTTGGGGAGCTGAATCGAGAGCGTGTGCGTCGCCTGGCCATCGCAGCCGTGAGGCACACGCATGACGGCTTTGTACATCGAGCCGGCTTTGGCATTCGCCTCCTCTAGCGTGGCGTGGGCTGCGGCCGCACCGGGCGTGGCGAGGATCGCGCCGGCGACGGCAAGGCGCATCAGTGAAGTGGACATGGTTTTCCTTTCATAGGCCGGCAGCGCTCAGTCGAGCGCGCGCATGCGGGCCTGCGGATAGGGGAGTCTGTGGAACCGGATGCTAGGTTTCAGACCTGGCGCGGCGGCCCACGGTTGCGGACCAGAATAGCCCGACCATGAACCCCAATGTCCGCCGCGGGATACAGCGCATCGGGTGCGCGAGCTGTCGCGGTTTCTGGCGGCCCGACCAGCGTCGGGAGCGCTGCAAAGACGCAGATACCGCAAGAGAGGGGCGAGTGCTCGGGCGCCGAAACGTCATCGTTGAGCGCCGCAGAGAAGGGCTGGCAGTAAATCGAAGCCGCCGCCGCCCTTGCTTCCGGCGGCATAATGACCGCGCCGATGAGCACCACGGCCCAAAGCGCCACCATGGGCGCGCGCAGCTGCCGGCAAAAGTTCATGGACGACGACATACGCACTTTGTAACACGCGTCGACGGGCACGCTAGGCCACGCCCTCATAACTGGCGTGTCCTAGTCCGCGATCCGATGAGGCGCTGACCGTCGCAAACACTTACGGCTTTCATGAACGAAAAAGGCATGTCATACGCAGCCTGGAAGCCGACGTAGCTCAGCTGGTTAGAGCGCTGGATTGTGGATCCAGAGGTCGCTGGTTCGAACCCAGCCGTCGGTACCATGAACGCTCTAACCGCTATCCGATCTCGAAAACAGCGGCAGGCGGCTCTTAGACCTGCATGTAAAAGCCATCTGTTGGCCCTACCGCTGACCGTCTCTCCCTAGGATTGCCCCACACGACTGACCCCCACTACCGACAGGAAAAGTCGCCGAGCGTGGCGCAGCCGCGCGCAATTCACCAGGCCTCGAAGCCTCTGTCTTCGATAGTGGGCGTGGACAGTTCCCGGTTGGCGCGGACGACGACGAGCGTTGTTCGACCGCGGGAGCGATGGTGAACGGCATTGATCGCGCGATCGTCGCTCTAACGGCGGGAGCAAGCGAAGTTCACAAAATCCCTCACCCGGGGCCGCGTTCGGTCCACCAGAGCACTTTAAATCTCTCTGCTCTACTTGATGCCGCCGAACCAACGCGCAGTATCAAATCGAGCAGTGGAGACGTCGACCAGCTCACGATGGACGTAATAAAGATCCTCTTTGTAATTTAGAACCACGACGTAGCCTTCGCGAATGAGTATCTCTTGCAGCGCCGCACTAGGACGCTCGATCGTAAT
>CAKZYH010000518.1 GCA_937884725.1 uncultured Paracoccaceae bacterium | reverse complement strand
CCGAAGGGCTCTTGTGGGTCCTGTCCGACGCACCGCCCAGCGTCGTCATGTCAGCCCTATTCCTAGCCGTTGCCCTCGTGACCACCGTGATGACCAACAACGCCGCCGCCGTCGTGTTAACCCCCATCGCCATCGGTATCGCCGAAACCTTGTCACTCCCGGCCGAGCCGTTCGTGGTCACCGTGATCCTCGCCGCGAACGCATCTTTCGCCACGCCGGTGGCATACCAGACAAATCTTCTGGTTATGGGACCGGGCCATTATCGATATCGTGACTTTATGATCGCCGGCGCACCGCTTGTTCTGCTACTGTGGGGCGCATTCTCCTTTGCCGCGCCGTGGTGGTACGGTATCTAGTAACAACATCACGCCTCAGTGCAGGAGCGAACCCGGGCGCATGGTCAAAACCCCTGACCGCTTCGATCCCACCCAGACCGTGCAGACGCCCGAAACCGAACGGGACGCTGGTACGGCTGCGCGTACGCCAGCGCCGGCTGCGGCCGCGCCCAAAGGCGTGGATCTGCCCAAGGCCAGCCGCCCGCGCCGCCGCGTCACTGTCCGCCGCCTCACCGAGCATCCCCAGTTTTATCTGACCGCGCCCTCGCCATGCCCCTATCTGCCGGGCCGCATGGAGCGGAAAGTCTTCACGCACCTCGTGGGCAACCGCGCCGAAGGCCTCAACGACCTCCTCACCCAAAGCGGTTTCCGGCGCAGCCAAAACATTGCCTACCGCCCATCGTGCGAGGGATGCCGCGGCTGCATATCGGTCCGCGTCCGGGTCGATGACTTCCAGTGGACCAAGTCCCTGAAGCGAGTCTTGCGCAACCACGCAGCGCTGGAGCGCAAAGAGCGCCCCGCTCTCCCCTCGTCCGAGCAGTACAGCGTGTTCCGCGCCTACCTCGACAGCCGGCACGCCGAAGGCGGCATGGCCGACATGACCGTCCTCGACTACGCCATGATGGTGGAGGACACGCACGTCGAAACCCGCATCTTCGAGTATCGCGAGCCCGGCACCCGCCGCAGCCGTGGCGACCTTCTCGCCTGCGCCCTCACCGATATCCTCGCCGACGGCCTGTCGATGGTCTACTCGTTCTGCGAGCCGGAGGCGGAAAGCACGGGCCTCGGCACCTTCATGCTCCTCGACCATATCGAGCGGGCACAGGCCCTCGACCTGCCGTACGTTTATCTCGGCTACTGGGTCGATGGCTCCGACAAGATGGCCTACAAGGCCCGCTTCCAGCCCCAAGAGCACCTGACCTCCAAAGGCTGGATCACGGTCCCGCCGAGCTAGCCACGCCCCTCAACCGGCGTGGCCCGCGCTAAGGTGCGTCACTTAAACTTATTCGACCGCGGGAACCCAGTCGGCGCCATCCGCCCGGCCGACGCCCGCTCACCGCGATAATCCATAAGCTCATCAAGCCCGCGGCGGAACGTGCGCTCGCCATTCACCCAGGTGAGCCCAGTCTCAGCGTCAAACACCTTCAGGTCCGACAGCCCGCCATCCTTATAGCGCTGCAAGCGCACGCCGCGCCCCTTCGCCAGCGTCGGCACTTGTTCGATGGGAAACACCAAAA